>QHWF01000811.1 GCA_003222455.1 Acidobacteriota bacterium | reverse complement strand
CCTGCTGTATGTCGGCGAAGCGGCGGCGTGGAGCTCGGTTGCGGAGGACGCGTTCGCCGAGCGGCTCTGCGCAAAAGGAGGATGCCGCATGGCGGTCATCGATGTGCGCGGACGCGGCGACTGCGCAATCGGCTATCCGCCGCGGGGACGATTCTATTTCCCAGGTCGCATCACCGACGAGGCTTACCTGACGTGGTTCACGTTGATGCTCGGCAAGCCGCTCCTCGGCGGACAGATCTACGACACGCTGCGGACGCTGGACTACCTCCGTTCGCGGCCGGGCGCCGGCGGTCCCGTGTCGCTCGTGGGCGACGGGGCTCACGGGGTGATTGCGCTCTACGCTGCGGCCCTCGATGCGCGCGTCCGCGGCGTCGCGTTGCGCCAGACCGTCACGGACTATCGTTCGCTCGCCGTGGCCGAACGCTACACCCAGCCGTTCGGCATCTACGCCTACGGCATCCTGCGGGAATTCGATTTGCCCGACGTGGCGCGCGCAGTCGGGCCGCGCCCGGTGCTCCTGCTCAACCCCGTGACGCCGCGTGGCGAGCCGGCCGGTGCGGCTGCTCTGGATCTCTACAAAAGTGTTCCGAACGCCACGGTTCGGACCTTGGACGCCGGCGATGATCCGGTGCAGGTTCTGGCCAACTGGGCGTCGGGGCGCTGACGTCTACTCCTGTCGAGTTGGACTGGCTCATAACCTCATAACATTGAGCAATCAACCAACGTCATCTCGCTCGAGGAGCTCGGATATCGCCTGCCGGTTCTCGCGAAACGCGTTCCAGACCGACGCGCACCACGCATCGATGGCCTTGTCCCGCTCAGGTCCAGCAGGAGCGAGCATGACGTCTCGAGCGGTTATGGTGCCTCGATCGCGCGGAAGAATGACAGTCGGCCATGGCCGCTTCCGTTGCGCGAGCTTCATGTGGATCCGCTGGATGTGCCTGCCCGTTCGGTGCTTTTCCACATGGAGGTACAACCCAACGAGCGCGAACGTGAGCTTGATTGGCTTGGTGCCCTGATCCGCATGCTGAGCTGCGAAGGCATCGACGACATGCTGATGAATGAACGCCGGATCACGATGCGCCATGGTGTACGCGCTCAATTCGTGGTAGGCGTCCTGCTCTGAAGCCATTGCAGTGGTCCGGGAGTGGCATAGTCTGAGTGTGCGGCTGACTAGTCGCGAACGGGCCAGGTCCTCACAATGGAGGCACCCGCACCGCACGCCGGTTGGCCGTAAGGCTCGAAGAGAGAAGGCGACATCGATGACCGCTGTTCGGATCGCTCTCGCGAACATCGAATTCCCAGCAAGTCGTGAGGCCTCCGTCGAATCGGCGGAGCGCGCCATTGACGAAGCGTCGACGGCGCACGCCCAGGTCGTGTGCTTCCCGGAATGTTACGTTCCGGGCTACCGAACACCAGGGAGACGCCTGCCGCCTGCGGATCCCGCTTTTCTCGACCGCGCATGGTCCGCGATAGCGGCGGCCGCGTCCAGGGCCCGGATCTCGGTCATTCTCGGCACGGAGCGCATCGCCGACGGGGCGCTCGTCATGTGCGCCTTGGTGATCAACCCCGACGGAACCATTGCGGGGTTCCAAGACAAGGTGCAGATCGATCGATCCGAGGAAGGGACCTATTCGGCAGGAGAGGGACGGCGTGTGTTTCAGGCCGGCCCGTTGACCTTTGGCATCGCGATTTGTCACGAAGGTTGGCGCTATCCCGAAACCGTGCGGTGGGCTGCCAAACGGGGTGCGCACATCGTCTTCCATCCGCATTTCCATGAAGCGGAGCCTGGCAGCTACAGGCCCTCGACGTTCGCCGACCCGGCGAATTCGTTTCACGAAAAAGCCGCGCTGTGCCGCGCCGCGGAAAACACCTGCTTTTTCGCCACAGTCAATTATGCGAGCGCCGGATCACCGACCACTTCCGCCATCGTGCAGCCAGACGGCACACTGCTGGCGTACCAGCCATACGGCAAACCGGGACTGCTCGTGGCAGACATCGACCTCGATTCCGCCACGCGCCTTCTAGCCACGCGCTGCAAGTCGTACTAAACGTGCTCGCCGCGACGGCGCTCCGGCGGAGACGCTGCGGACCTCGGCCCCCTCCTGGCAAATTGACTCCGGAGTGCGGTAACGTTCTTCCAGCGGAGGAAGCAGATGATCCATCCACGCACCTGCCTGGCGATCGGATTGGCGTTTCTCGTCGTCGCCCCGGCGATTCACGGCCAGCCGCGGACACCACCCGATCCGATGAAAGCGATCACGGCCAGCTTCAACAACGTGCACAAGAACCTGCTCGAGATGGCGGAGGACTTCCCCTCCGACAAATACGGATTCAAGGCGACGCCCGAGATGCGGTCGTTCGGCGAAGTGCTCGTGCATGTCTTCTCCGGCACCACCTACGCAGCCAAGGCGGGCAGAGGGGAA
>QHWF01000810.1 GCA_003222455.1 Acidobacteriota bacterium | reverse complement strand
CGACGAAGCCGCGTTCGAGGCGCTCCGCGCGGCGTTTCAGCGCGAGCTGACGCGTCGATTGCAGCAGCGACCGGTGCCGCAGGGCCTGATCGACACGACGCCGCGCACCTCCGCCGAGCGGCGGCTGGGCCAGGCGTACGCGCAACTTCTCGATGATTGCGACGGCTTCCTGCGGCGTTCGGCGATCGAGGCCTCGCTCACGCGTGAAGAGCGCATCGAGATCCTGCGCGGCATGCTGCTGACGCGCGCAACCGACAACCGGTTGAAGACCCTCTTTACCGCCGGCGAAGTGCGCTATGGCACGACGTCGTTTCAGGGCAAAGGGTTTCGGTCGCTCGGCCAGGAAGCCATCTACGCGGCCGGTATCCGGCTCCGGCGCGGCGCGAAGTACCACCACGCGGACGGCAGCTGGACTGGCGACGTCATCGGCCCGGTGATCCGCGATCTCGGCATCACGCTCGCCATGCGGCCAGAACCCGATACCGTGCGGATGGTCTTGAACGCGCAGATGGGCAAACTAGGCCCGCCACTCGACGGCAAGGACTTGCACATCGGCGACTTCGGGTGGGGCATTCTGCCGCCGGCTGCGCCGCTGACCACCGCCACCTTGACGATTGCCGGCATCGCGCTGGCCTTCTGGCGCGACGGATCGCAGCGCATCGCCGTGTCGTTCATCGGCGAAGGCGGATCGTCGCTGGGCGAGTGGCATGAAGCCATCAACCTGTGCGCCGCACGAAGGCTGCCGGCGATCTTCTGTGTCGAGAACAATCAGACCGCGTTGTCGACGCCGCTCGTGGATCAATCAGCCGTCCGCGTCTTCGCCGACAAGGCGGCCGGTTACGGCGTGCCCGGCATCACCGTCGACGGGACCGATCCGGATCAGATTGCGGCCGCATTCACGTGGGCAGCCGAGCGGGCGCGGGCGGGCCTGGGCCCCACGTTGATCGAAACGGTGTCGATGCGGATGTGCGGCCACGCGCATCACGACGACATGCTGTATCTTGGCCGCGATCCGCAGCCGTCGTGGGAATACGCGCCGCTGACCGAGCAGGGCTACGCCAACCGTGAGTTATATGCCTACTGGGCGGCGCGCGATCCGATCGCGTTGTATGCCTCGCGTCTCGAACGGGACGGGCTGATCGCGACCGGTGATGTCGAACGTTTCAAACACGAAATCGAAACGCTCGTGGACGAGCAGGCTCGCGCCGTCATCGGCGCGCCCTGGCCGGATCCGACACAGGCTGGCGCCGGTGTGTTCGCCAACGAGCCGCCGCGGACGCACGTGGAGGTGTTGGATCCAGATGTCCGGTTGCGTCCAGACGTCCGGCTGAAGCCGGACACTACCGAGACTCCTGTCCGGCTGAAGCCGGACACTACCGATCCAACATCGAACGCGACTGATGACGGTAGACGCTCGGCGGAGGCCTCGCGCTCACATCCGGTAGTGTCCGGCTTTAGCCGGACCCTTGACGCCTCGCGCTCCGATCCGGTGGTGTCCGGCTCGAGCCGGACCTTCGATCTTGAGCCCGCGCCGCCGTTCGATCCGAAAGGCAAGACGTTTCTCGAGGCCGTGATGCTCGGCATCGGCGATGCGCTGCGCGCCGACCCGCGCGTATTCGTGTACGGTCAGGACGTCGGCGGCCAGTACGGGAACGCGTTCCTGCTGCTGCGGCCGCTGCTGAAAGAGTTTGGCGACCGCATCATCAACTCGCCGCTCGCCGAGGGCGCCGTGCTCGGTGTCTGCGTCGGCGCCGCGCTCGCCGGGCAGCGGCCGATTGGCGAGATCCAGTTCAACGACTTCGTCGCAACCGGGTTCAATCAGCTCGTCAACAACGCCGCCAAAATCAGGTACCGATGGGGCGGCGGCGTTCCGATGGTCGTGCGGATGCCGTGGGGCGGACTGCGGCACGCGGGACCGTATCACTCGCAGAACACCGAACCGTGGTTCTATCGGACCGCCGGACTGAAAATCGTCGTGCCGTGCACGCCGCACGACGCACGCGCGCTGATGGCATCCGCGGTCGCCGATCCCGATCCGGTCCTGTATTACGAACACATCGCGCTGTACCGCGATCCGCGAGTCAGGCAGGCGTTAGCGGACGAGCCGCCACATCCGATTCCGATCGGACGGGCCGCGCTCCGCCGCACAGGCCCTGACCTCGCGCTCGTGTCGTACGGTGCGTACGTCCACGTCGCGCTCCGCGTCGCCGATCGCCTGGCCCAGGATGGCATCGAAGCCAGCGTCCTCGATCTTCGGAGCCTCGCGCCGCTTGATCGGGCAGCGGTGTTGACGCTGGCGCGCACGTGCCACAGGATGCTGATCGTCCACGAGGACTCGCGCACCGGCGGCATCGGCGAGAGTGTCGCGGCAATCGTCCAGGAGGAGGCATTCGAGTTTCTCGACGCGCCCGTCCGCATTGTCGGGGCGCTGGACACGCCCGTGCCCTTTGAGCGCGCGGCACGATTGCTGGTGGCGTATTAACGAAGCTCCGCCTCAAACCGACAAGGCCGGGAATGGCCGGTTACGTGAAGCCGCCCGACAAAGTCCGCCACAAGACCGGTGCGGCCGGCGCCAAAGTCGTCGTTGTCTGGGTGCCCGGCGAAGAAGGCAAACGCATCGCGTCGCGATGGAAGCAGGAGCCCTACCCACGAAATGCACCCCCCCAAAATGCAACCACGAAGTCACGAAGTCACGAAGACACGAAGAACGCACGAAGAATGATTAGTCGGATTTCTTCGTGGTTTCGTGTCTTCGTGGCAAAAATGTGGCAACCACGAAGGACGCTGAGGTTCGTGTGCTCGGTAGTAGTTTGTCATTACTCAGACACGTTCCTAGACTGTGCAGGTCGACCGCGTACATTAAAATAGTCCCCGAA
>QHWF01000809.1 GCA_003222455.1 Acidobacteriota bacterium | reverse complement strand
ACGAGCCTCAGCGCCTCGTCGGAATCTTCGCGTCCGGATCGTTTTTCGACGTGCTCGGACTGAAGGCGGAGCGGGGACGGTTGTACACGGAAGAAGAGAGCGCACCCGGCACAGTGAAGCCGGTCGTCGTTCTCAGTCATCAGTTGTGGCGGCAGCGCTTCAACGAAGACCCCGCGGCAATCGGTTCGACGATGACGGTGAACGGCGTTCCAGTAACGGTTATCGGGATCATGGCGCCGCCGTTCGACGTGGACAGTGTTCCCGCGGCCGGCTATTTCATCGGCGGCGACCTGTTCCTCCCGGCCGCACAGTTTCCAGCGCCCAACGGCCTGAATGGCGCCGGCCCGGTGATGCTCGGCGTCGCGCGGATCAAGGCCGGCGTCGATTCCGCCACGGCCACGGCGGAGCTCGACGTCATCGGAAAACGGCTGCTGGCGGCCAATCCCAATGCCCAGGCCGGCAGGACGATTCAAAGCGAATTTGCCCAGGAGGGCATCGTCGGCTCGTCACGGCCCGCCCTGGTGCTGCTGCTGGCGTCGGTTGGTGCCGTGCTGTTGATTGCCTGCATCAACGTGAGCAACCTTCTGCTTGCGCGCGCGATCGATCGCCAGAAGGAAATCGCGCTCAGAGCGGCGCTCGGCGCCAGCCGGACGGCGGTCCTGCGCCAACTCACGATCGAAGCGTCGCTCATGGCCGTCACGGCGACGGTGGCCGGACTCGTGGCCGGGTATTGGGCACTTCAGGGACTGTCATGGCTTCAACCGCCGTCGGTGCCAATCCCGGCGCACGTGCCGCTCGATTCGACGGTCCTGCTGTTCACCGCCGGAACGGCGGTGGCCGTGGCGATGCTGTGCGGTGTCGTGCCGGCCATCCGCGCGTCGAGGCCGGATATCAGTCGCGTGCTGCAGGCCGGGTCCCGCCGTGCGTCGGGCGACGGACATCGCACGCGCGACGTGCTGATGGTCGCGGAAATCGCCATGTCGGTGGCGCTCGTCGCGTTGTCTGCGCTCCTCGTTCAAAGCCTGCTGGCCATGCAGCACGTGCCGCTCGGGTTCGATCCGTCGAACGTGTTCACGCTGCAGTTCCGGCTGCCGCAAACCCGGTATTCGAAGCCCGAGGAGATCGCCCGGTTCTTCAAGAGCGCCGTCGAGCGCGTGCGCGCGGTGCCCGGCGTGCAGTCGGCGGCGCTGGTGCGGGCGGTGCCTTTCAGCGGCAACGGCGGCACGACCGGGTACGTCGTCGAAGGCCGCCGCGCACTCGATCCTGCCTCGATGCCGCAGGCGCGTTTTCATCTCGTGACGCCCGACTACTTCACGACGATGCGAATACCGCTGGTGAGTGGCCGCGACTTTACGGATCGCGACGATCTGAAGGCGCCGCTCGTCGCGGTGATCAACGAGACCTTCGCGCGGCGCGAGTGGCCGGGCGAAGATGCCATTGGGAAGCATTTCACCACGCCGAACACGCCGGCGCTGGTCACCATCGTCGGGATCGTCGGTGATACGAAGCATTACACCGCCACCGAACCGGCGATGCCGCAGTTATACGTGTCGCACTATCAGGTGCCGCTTATTTTCTGCTCGCTCGTCGCTCGAACGTCGGTGCCGCCCGAACACCTCACGAACGACATCCGGAAGGCGATTTGGGCCGTGGACAAGGATCAGCCGGTCTGGTCGATCCGTTCGCTGGAGGCACAGGTCGAAAGCACACAGGGCTCATCCCGGTTCCTGGCGCTGCTGCTCGGCATCTTCGCGGTCGTCGCGCTGTTGCTCGCGGGCGTCGGGATCTTTGGCGTCACCTCGTCTCGCGCTCGGTGCGTCCGGCGAACGGGTGCTGCGTGAGGTGGTGGGTCGCGGCGTACGCCTCACATTCGTTGCCGTCACGATCGGGCTGATTGGGGCCGAGGGGATGGCGCGCCTGGCCAAGGCGGTGCTCTTTGGCGTCGAGCCTGCGGATCCCGTCGCGTTCACGATCGCCGCGGTCGTACTCGTCACCGTCTCTGGGGCCGCGTGCTACATCCCGGCGCGTCGCGCCGCCCGCGTCGATCCTGTCGTGGCGCTGGCGCAGGAATGATCAAGTCTCAACTCTCAACTTTCAAGTCTC
>QHWF01000824.1 GCA_003222455.1 Acidobacteriota bacterium | reverse complement strand
TGTGGGTTCGCGCGCCCGTCGCTGCCGATCAGCTTCTTGTCGAAGTAGAAGACGTTACCGCTGGGACCCGGCGATACCTTCACGAGCTTCTGCAACTCCTCGACGGTGATGCCGTTCAGGATGACCCCTGCATCGCGCTGGTTGACGGTCTGGCGGTCGCTCGTCAGCAGGAACGGCCGGCCGGTCTGCAGATGCAGAACGCCGGAGATCGCCCAGCCTCCAAACACCTGCTCGAGCGCGCGATTGCCGATCTTGAAATGGCGGTCGCGGCCGAACGGCAGCTCATAGGTTGAATAGCCGGAGAAGGTGCTGCGCACATCGTAGACGTCGGGACCCCAGTTGAGGCTCCTGTCACGCAGCGTGAAGTAGTCGACCTCCGTTGACGCCGAGTCGGAGTAGCGATCCGTGTTCGCGTGCGCGTACGTGTAGTTGGCGGTCACGCTCAGCCCGTTATGATAGCGCTGCCGGAACTGCAGCTGCAGCGACTGGTAGCTCGATCGGGATTCATCCGAGAGGAGCCGGACCGGGCTGCCCGCAGCGTACGGGTTTGCCTGGAAGAAATTGATCGGATACGCACCTGGCGCCGAGTATCCCAGCGTGGAGCACGGGGCGAGGTTGCTGCCTACCATGCGGCACAAATAAATCGCGTTGGCGGCCATGGCATTCGCGAGCCGGCCAGCCTGGCCCTGCTGCAGATTCGTGATGAACGTGCCGTTGGTGTACCCGCTGGCGGCCGGCAGTGCGGTCTGCCCCCCGCGGGCGCCAAACGCCGCGTCGAAGATCGGCGTGGCGGCCTGGCCCGGCAGACCGGTGTTGGCGAAGCTGTTGACGCCGGCTGCCTGGTTGATGGCGAGGTTCCGCTGCGCCTGCCGGAAGTCCTGCAGGAATCCGTTCTCGAAGATGTTCACCTCGTTCAGATCGTAGCTGCGCCACAGGTTGCGGCCGGCGTTGGCGAGATAGCGCGCCTCGAACGCTGCATCGCGCCACAGCTCGCGCTGGAGGCCGATGCTCCAGTTGAGGATGTAAGGCGTCCGGATGTGGGGATCGATCGTGCTCAGGCCGTGCAGCGGGAGGCCGAACGTGAACAACGATTGCGCCATCGGAAAGGTGAACGACGCCGGGAATGTGGATAGCGTCGGAACCTGAGAAGAAAGGCTCAGACCTCCAGGCGGGAAGCCGGTCTGCCCGGGATTGAGGAAGACGCTCTGCGTGAGCCCTGGATTCGATCCCGCCGCCGTGGAGAACGCGAGCCCGCCCTCGTCGTAATAGTTCACGCCGAAGTTTCCGCGGACCACGCTGTGACCGAGCAGCCGTCCGACGAACCCTTCGTGCGCCTCGTGCGCCCATGCCGCACCGACGTTGGGGGCGAAGTTGAAGAGATCCGATTTGTACGGTTTGGCCAGCACCACCAAGGACGGATTCGAGGGACCGGTCAGCACGCCGGGCTGGAACGGCGCCACCGACGGCCCCAACAGGTTGTCGGCTGTGGGAGCCGTGTACGTGTCATTCGTGTTCCTGGCTGCGCCGGTCAGCTCCCACCGCAGACCGTAATTCACGGTCAGGTTCGGATGCCAGCGGAACGAGTCCTGCACGTATACGCCGCCCACCCGGTTGGCCTCCCGCCGCGTCACCTGATTGAACCCGTACTGCTTCGTGTCCTCGTCGATGTTGCGGACGCCGGTGATGCTGCTGATGCGGCCGGTCAGCAGCGCGTAGAGCGCCTGGACGTTTGCCTGGTCCGCGGCGCGAATGCCAGGAATCGTCGCCGTGTTGAAAATCCCCGACACCGGATCTCCAGCCGCGACGCCCAGATTGAAGGTCTCCGGCTCTCCGCCGCTCGGCTCCCAGAGGCTCGACTGACGGTAGGTGCCGCCGAACATCAGAGTGTGGCTCCCTTTCAGCCACGTCAGGTTGTCCGACAGGTTGTAGACGGGATTGTTGCGATGAAACGCCAGCGCCCCGACCAGATACGCCGACGTCAGGTTCAGAGGGAGCAGGGGAGGGTTGTTCAGACCCTGGCCGAGGATGCGGCGGCTGCCCGCCGGCGCGTACTGCTCGAACCGGTTCGTTTTGTTGTACAGCTCCGGGTTCTGCTGCATGCCCAGACTGAACTGATTGACGATGTTGTTCCGCGGCGTCCAGTCGGCGCCAGTGGAGAGAACGTAGTACGTCGACGTGAAGCCGCCGATCCGATCCATGCCGGGAAACTGTGGGTTCTGCGCCAGGTCGCGCCAGTGCGCGTTCAGCACGCCGCGGACCGACAGATTCTTCGTCGCCTGGAAATCGACGCGCGCGGTTGGATAGATGTTCACCAGCGGGTGCGTCGGCACGCTGAACGACAGGTTGTTTCGAACCAGATCCATCGGCGTCAGGCTGCCGCCGGACAGCGAGTCGTTGATCAGCTGCAGCTGCTTCGCCATCACCGCATCGAGCGTGCTCGGGAAGCCATTCGCGCGCGCGATGTCCAGCAGGTTGACGGTGCGGGTCGATCCGTCGGTCGCGGTGTAACGGAAGATGCCCTGCGTCGCTTCCTGCGTGAGCACGGTGCGGTTCAGTACGGTCTGCCCGGGCTGGTGGATCTGCTCGTAGTTGGCGAAGAAGAACAACCGGTTTCTCGCGATCGGTCCGCCCAGGTTGAATCCGAACTCGTGCTGGCGCAGCCGGGGCTTGGGCACGCCGCGCGCGGTGTTCACGGGGGAATTGGCGTTCAGCC
>QHWF01000823.1 GCA_003222455.1 Acidobacteriota bacterium | reverse complement strand
GAGGTGCCCGAAAATCGCTGAGCACGCAGGACTTGTCACGAAAAGTCGCGATACGCAGACACCGGGATGCAGCCACATGAGCGCCTGCGGCCATGCGGCGCCGGCGGCCATGTGAAGCCGACGGCGACGCATCAGCGTCAGTTCGCGCTGGGGGTGGGGCCCCAGCGCCACTGGAAAAAGGCAGCCCTGGCGGGAGCCGATGCAACCCGCCCGGCCCAGCAGTCCGTGGTGAAAGTCCGGCGTCGTACACGGGCTGCCAGGTCCGGCCGAGTTTATGAACCGTGGTACGCTCCGAATTCGGCTGGACAACTTTTACTTATGAGCATCCTTCCTCCTCGACTGTGGATCTGGGCCGCAACCGCGGTCTTCCTGTGTGCTGCGCCGGCTGACGCGCAGTTCCGGCCGCGGCCGCTCAACGAGCCCGCCACCGGCGAGCAGTTTCATATCGAGGCCTCGGCCGCCATCTGGAGGCCGACGGCCGACATCGTGATCTCGAGCGAGTCGTTCGGCATTCAGGGTACCCCCATCGACTTCAAGCAGGATCTCGGCCTTACCGACAAGGCGCTCGGCGAGTTCAAGTTCACGCTGCGGCCGACCCGGCATCACAAGCTGCGCGCGCAGGTGATTCCGATGAAGTACGAATCGTCGACCACGCTGACCCGCGATGTCGTCTTCAATGGGCAACGATACCGAGTGAATGTGCCGGTGACCTCGACGTTCGACTGGAAGGCGTGGCGGTTCATCTACGAGTTCGATGTCATCGCGATGAACCAGTGGTTCGTCGGTGTCCTCGTCGAGGCGCGATACAACGACATCCGCGCGGAGCTCACGGCGACATCGCCAGGCATTCAGGAATTCACTGACGCGAAGTTCCCGCTGGGGGCGCTGGGCGGCATCGCGCGCGTCTATGTTGTGCCCAATGTCTCGATCACCGGCGAGGTGTCCGGGTTCAAGGTCAGCAGCCTCGGCGATGTGCACGACGGGCACTGGGCCGACGTGGACATCTACGGGACCGCCAACTTCACGAGAAACGTCGGCGCACAGGTCGGGTTTCGATCGGTCGATCTCGGATATCAGATCAAGTCCGATTCCGGGTCGCTGACATTAAGAGGAATCTATTTCGGAGTGGTCGCGAGGTATTAACAACTCTCAAGGCTCAAGGGCTCAACTCTCAAGAACGCTCAAGGCTCAAGACTCAAGGCTCAAGTCTCAAGGCTCACGAAGTCCGCCTGAAGGCGGACACTACCGCGATGTCTTTGTGATTGCCGGTAGTGTCCGGCTTTAGCCGGACCGATCAGACTTGAGCCTTGAGACTTGACAGTTTTGCCATGCGCTGATCAGCCTCGGCGAGCGTCTCATCGCGCTTGCAGAAACAGAACCGCACCTTCGAACGGCCGGCCGACGCGGCGTTCTTGTAGAAGCTGCTGCCGGGAACGGCGGCCACACCGACGTCCTTCACCAGGTACCGCGCGAATTCCACATCGTCGCTGAAGCCGAACGCCTCGATGTCGGTCATGATGTAGTACGCGCCGTACGGTTTGTAGACGGTGAAGTGATGCCTCTCGAGAATGTCGAGCAGCACGTCGCGACGCCGCTGATAATCGGCGGCGAGCCTGGCGTAGTAGTCCTCGGGCGAGCCGAGCGCAAGGGCTCCGGCTTCTTGTAACGGCGCGGGGGCGCCCACCGTGAGGAAATCGTGGACCTTCCGAATCGGGCCGGTCAGGGAGGGCGGTGAAATCGTCCAGCCGACGCGCCAGCCGGTCACGCTGTAGGTCTTCGACAGTCCGTTGATCGTCACCGTGCGCTCGGCCATGCCGTCGATGGTCGCCATCGGCACGTGCCGGCACCCGTCGAAGATGATGTGCTCGTAGATTTCGTCGGAGATCGCCACCGCGTCCCATTTCCGGCAGAGGGCGGCAATCGTCTCGAGCTCGGTCCGTGTGAACACCTTGCCGGTCGGGTTGTTCGGGGTATTGATGATGACGGCTCGGGTCCGGTTGTTGAACGCCTTCGCGAGCTCGTCGGGATCGAAGGTCCAATCCGGTTCGTGCAGCGTGACATAGCGGGGTGTTGCCCCCGACAGGATGGCGTCCGGCCCGTAGTTTTCGTAGAACGGCTCGAAAATCACCACCTCGTCGCCCGGATCGACGAGGGCCATCATCGTGGTCATCATCGCTTCGGTCGACCCGCAGCAGACCGTCACCTGTTCGTCGGCGACGACCGGCACGCCATACCGGCGCGTGAACTCGCGTGCGACCGCCTCGCGCAGCGGGCGTGCGCCCCACGTCACCGCGTACTGATTGATGTCGGCGTTGATCGCATCGCAGGCCGCCTGCTTCA
>QHWF01000815.1 GCA_003222455.1 Acidobacteriota bacterium | reverse complement strand
GTGTCGGCCTTTTCTCGTGCCAGTGAGTCTCAGTCTCATAGGCGGATCCCGCGGCGTAGACCGTCTCTTCGTCGAACGCCTTGCCGACGACTCCGCACAAGGCAGCGGGACCTCGAATCGACGCTCCCGTGTCGCCGCCACTCGCTCCGAAAAACATACCGGCTCCGAGGTCGGCGGCGTTCACCGCGCTCGATCCTCGCTCCGCACCGTCTCCAGAACACCCGAAGTGGGCAGCAGAAAGGCGCCGGCAACTGCATCGGCTCGCCGTTCGATCAGTTCGTGGAATTCGACGCCTTCGTTCACTAGAATCGACCGCATGGGAGCTGCCATGAGTCGACGTTCGGGCGCGCTGATTGCCATCGGCATGGTCACGGCCCTGGATCGACGAGTTGGGACGCGAAGTTTCGCGAGCTGCCGCAACCGTCGAACATCCGCGCCGCGATGGAGCGCATGAGCGCCCGGCCGCATCACGTGGGCTCGCCCTACGACAAGGACAACGCCGAGTGGCTGCTCGCGCGGTTCAGGGAATTTGGCTGGGACGCCGAGATCGAGGTCTTCAGCGTCCTCTTTCCGACGCCGACCGAACGCGTCCTCGAGCTCGTGGCGCCGACCCGCTTCACGGCCAGGCTCGAGGAGGCAGTCGTTTCAGTCGATCCCACGTCAAACCAAAAGAACGAACAGCTTCCGACCTACAACGCCTACTCGATCGACGGCGACGTCACCGGCCCGCTCGTCTACGTGAACTACGGCCGGCCACAGGACTACGACGTCCTGGAGCGCTACGGCGTTTCGGTGAAAGACGCGATCGTCATCGCACGCTACGGTGAATCGTGGCGCGGCATCAAGCCCAAGGTCGCCGCCGAGCACGGCGCCATCGGTTGTCTCATCTACTCCGATCCCAGAGATGATGGATTCGGCGCGGGCGAGGTATTTCCCAACGGCCCGATGCGTCCATCCGACGGTGCGCAACGCGGCAGCGTCATGGATATGCCGGTCTATCCGGGCGATCCACTGACCCCCGGCGTCGGCGCGACCGCGGACGCCAGGCGGCTCGCCGTCAAGGACGCGACGACGTTGACCAGGATTCCGGTGATGCCGATCTCGTACGCGGATGCGCAGCCGCTGCTCGCGTCGCTGACGGGGGCCGTCGTGCCCGCCGACTGGCGCGGCGGGCTGCCGATCGCGTATCACTTCGGACCCGGCGCAGGCCAGGCGCACCTCAAGCTCGCATTCAGCTGGGATCAAAAGCCGCTCTACGACGTCATCGCCCGCCTGCGCGGATCGACGTTTCCCGATCAATGGGTGCTCCGCGGCAATCATCACGACGCGTGGGTCAACGGCGCGGAAGATCCGGTCAGCGGGATGGCGGCCGTCCTCGAAGAAGCCCGCGCGCTCGGCGAGCTGCACAAACAGGGCTGGTCGCCCAAGCGGACGATCATCTATTGCGCCTGGGACGGCGAAGAGCCTGCCCTGCTCGGATCAACCGAGTGGGCCGAGACGCATGCCGGGGAATTGCAGCAGCACGCGGTCGCGTACGTAAATTCCGACAGCAACGGACGCGGATTCCTCGAGGCCGAAGGCTCGCATACGCTCGAGCGCTTCATCAACGACGTCGCGCGGGACATCGAGGATCCGGAAACGCATCTGAGCGTCTGGAAGCGGAAGCAGGCGCGCGCGATCGACCAGGCGAAGGCAGAGGACAAGGACAAGGTCCGCAGCCGGGCCGACTGGCGCATCGGCGCGCTCGGCTCGGGCTCCGACTACACGCCCTTTCTCCAGCACCTCGGCGTGCCGTCGCTGAACATCGGCTACGGCGGCGAGGACAGCAGCGGCATTTATCACTCGATTTACGACGACTTCTATTTCTACACGCACTTCCTCGACACCGACTTCGCGTACGGCCGGGCGCTGGCGCAGACGGGCGGAACCGTGGTCATCCGGCTGGCCGATGCCGACATCCTGCCGTTCCAGTACGCGAACCTCGTCGACACCCTGCGCACCTACGACGAGGAACTGCAGGTCCTGGTCAAGAAGAAGCGGGAGGAGATTGCCGAGCGCAACCGTGAGATCGCGGACGGCGTGTTCGCGGCCATCAACGATCCGCGGCGCCCGCGCGTCGCCCCGAAAGTCGAGCCCGTGCCGCCGGCGATCGAATTGACGCCGATCGCGCGCGCGATCGAGACGCTCGCCAGGCGAGCGGTGGCATTGGACGAAGCGCGCGCGGCGGCGGCGAAGAAGTCCGCATCGACCGCGGCCCTCGCGGCGATCGACGTCAAGATCGCGCAATCCGAGCAGCAGCTGCTCGATGCCGCCGGCCTCGTCCACCGCGAATGGTTCAAACATCTGCTCTACGCCCCGGGCTTCTATACGGGGTACGGCGTCAAGACGATGCCCGGTGTCAGAGAGGCGATCGAACAAGCGCAGTATCAGAGCCTGCCAGCGGAGATCGCTCGCGTCGCCAAAGCGCTCGAGCGAGAAGCCGCCTGGCTGGATGTCATTACCAAGGACCTCCGCGGGTTGAAATAGTTGACGACGCGTGGAACGACGGCACGACTCACGCCGTGCCGTCGCAGCAGGTCGGGCACCGGGACGTCGGCCTCGGCCTCCTTCAACATCCCGCTGAGCCGGGAGCAGTCTACCCGCCGGCTGTTAACCGACAAGGGAGCTTACGTTCTGTTCCTTTGGATCAATGACGCCCAGGCTCTTGACAATGAAGCTTACCGAGCAGACGCTGCGGCGCGCGCCGGCCTTGGCGGCACTGAACCCGGTCGCGTCTGCGCATCACGAGAAGAGTGATGGGTCCGCCATGTGCAACACGCCGTCGTGTCCTGAATGACCTCCTGTGAGACTCTGATACCCGGGACGTGTTATCTTGCTGCCAGTTCGGGACGTGCGCGATTTGAGTGGATGATCGATTGGAGGCCCTGTATGAAATGCATTGCCCGGTTCATTCTCGTGGTCATGTCGGTTTCGACGAGCGCGTTTGCACAGGGAGGGCGCGGCGCGCCGCCTCCGCCCGCGCCGCTGGAGCCGGGAGCGTCGCAGGCCGATGTCGACAAGGCGGTGCTCGCCCTGCCCGAAAACCTGCGCAACCAGGCGACGGTCATCAAGTGGAAACCCGACTTCACGTACGACACGCTGAGGAAAGGCACGAACGGGCTGGTCTGCTACGACCGCTCGGGCTTTCCTTCACCAGCGCCGCCAACCTGGACCGGGAGGCCCAGAACCTGAAGGCCGAAGCGCTCGGTGACCGGACCAAGACGCAGGCGATGCTCGCCGACGAGGAAAAGAATGGAACCCGCGTGAAACCCGCGTTCGGGTCGGTGTGGTACCACTTAGGGGGCGCCGATCGGGAACACGCTCGCCCGCATCTGACCGTCGCCGTGCCGGGCGCCACAGCGGAATCACTCGGCCTGCCGGACAAAGCTACGCAGAGTGGCATTTGGATTATGAATGCGGGTACGACGACGGCTCACCTCATGATTCCTGGCCAGTAAGCAGCCGGATGAAACATCTAATCTCGAGTCTGCTTGCTGTCGCCGCGCTTTCCGCAGCTCCCGGCAAGCAGACGTTCACCGGCATCATTACGGACGACATGTGCGGGAAAGCCGGTCATTCCCAAATGCGAATGGGGCCGACCGATGCCGAATGCACCATTGCCTGCATCGGTGCCCACGGTGCCACCTACGTGCTCTATGACGGCAAGGAGGTCTACACGCTGAGCGACCAGCGGACGGCGGAACAATTCGCGGCACAGAGAGTGAGGGTCACAGGCACGCTGGACGCCAGGACCAGGACGATCCAGGTGGAGTCGATTCGCGCGGCAAAGTAAGCTTCAGGAGCGCGATTCCCTCCGCCCGCCTCGCCATGCGGCTGATGGCGCGGGTCGTGATAGGTTTTACGAGACCACGACGTCCGATCCTCCGCTCCGAACCGT
>QHWF01000814.1 GCA_003222455.1 Acidobacteriota bacterium | reverse complement strand
CTCGGCCGGATCCGGCGCGTCGAGCCAGGACGAGTTGTGAATGCCGAACTTCATGGCCAGCGGCTCCTGCGCTTCGTGCACTGAGCTGTGGCGTCGAAGCGGCGGGCGCGAGTCCTGATGGCCGCTTGTCTCGAGATGGCGACACGTGATCGCACTCGACGCGGGGCGCCTTTCATTCGCACGACCGCCTAACGCTCGCGGTCACCGGCCGGAGCGAGCAACGCGAGCCCCGGTCCGGTGCAGCGCGACGTTATGCGGTTTTTCGGTGCGGAGAACTTGCCGGAGATACTCGGCGGGGTTCTCCATGCCGATCTTCCGCATGGGAGACTCGTTCGCGATGTCGTTCATCGCCCGTGGCCCGAGACGCTCAAGGCCACCCTCATAGTCGACCGCGTGTCGGAGCATCTTTCCATAGTCGACCATCGAGCCTATGACGCCGCGATCCGCCGCTTTTGCAAACACGTCCGGTCCATCATCGATGACCTTCGCCGTATCACCATTGGAGAACCCGTAGTCTCTCAGTGTGTCGGCCGCGCATCGGCGGAACATCGAGCCGAAGTCGTCGCGAGTCGAACCAGCGGCAGGCGCCCAGAACGAAAACAGCGACGGTGCGTGTGTGAAGAGAAAGAACTGTCGCCGCCGCACGATGATGAGATTGCAGTACCACTCCACCATTGAGAGGTCGCCATGCGTGATGACAGTGCAGGCGATCCGCAGCTTCGACGACACTTTTTGAGTCGCGCGGAAGATCATGTCGTCACCGGGTCCGCATAACGATCTGGCGTTGAGCGGCCGGCGAAGCCGGACCGCTCCAACGGCTTGTTAGCGTTCATGCCGTTCCTTCTGCGATACCTGCTGCACAACCTCCCTCAGTGTCCTGGGGCGCTCGAGTAGAACCCACTTCTGCTTTGGCGTCGCTTCAAACGGCGAGAAGAGGAACACTACGACACTGTAGCCCCGGCCACCCTGCTCTAGCGCCACAAGCCAAGTCTCGCCGTCTCTCCCAGCCGTCAAGAGGCGGCGCATTGGCAGATTGCCGTCCACTAGGTCGGTGACACTGAAGGGACGGCCGCGATCCGCAACTCCGTCGAGACCCGGACGGCCCACGCCCAAGTCGGCCTGGATCACCGGTGGCAAGTCGGCTAGGATACGCACTTCCTGAAAGGCGTGGCCCTGCCATTCAACTGTTGCTGGAATGCGTTCAGACTCGCACGCCGCAATTATCACGGACAGGGCCATTAGGACTGCTGGACCCGGCTTATGCATGAAAGCTAACGCTCGGCTTCAGCGGCCGCGCCGAGCACCGTTGGATAATACGCCGGGCACTGTCGCGGCCCGCTGCACGCCGTTGTTAGACCACACGGTTGGCTTCAAGTTCAGAGTCTAAAGCGACTCCACAGAAAGGACAGAAACGAATCTTACGAGAGATAGAAAAGGGATTGCTCGGATAACCGACGGTGTATCCGATTCGACCCCGGCAACGCGGGCAGCGCAAGAAGAACAGCAGGTACCATGTGCCCGCGAAGAACACAGCAAATCCTGGAAACGCGACGAACAGCCAAGGTGGGCGCGCACCGCTTAGGGCCATCCATGCGACGAACCAGGCAAGGCCCAGGTACGTCACGATCGCGCCCATGCGCTTGCGTTTGACGATCAATTCCCTCAGCGTCATGCTCGTGGTCTAACGATCGCGGTCAGCGGCCGGGGCGAGCAACGCGAGTCCCGGTCCGCTGCACTGCGGGGTTAGATTGTCGCAAGCGGTTGCGTGGATACTTCTCATCGTTCCTGCCCCATCCGCGGCCTTTGATGAACGTACCGCAGAACGGGCAGTAGTAGAGATGATAGAAACCTTGGACCGCCCACTCCGTCTCGTCCTTTGTCCCACAGTGGTGTATGGAGGCTTCCTTGACGCATTCAGCGAATCGCTCGCAACAATAGGCTCGCTTCCGCGTTGTCTTTGGCATTAGCAATCTTACGTTCGCGCTCAGCGGCGCGCGGAGCGCGTCCGCTGAAGCGCGTGGTTCGACGAATCGTGGTCAGGACGCAGCCTTGAAAAGAACCCTCTCCAAAGGCTTGGGGAGGTCGATCGCGAAGAATCGCTGTGCCGAATAGCCGTAGTCCTCGCCGCTTTCGTCGATGATCCGTAGATATCCGTGCCTCGCGGCCTTGTCGTCGGGAACCTTTCCGACTTCAAGTGAAGCTTCGTAGCCTCTATTTTTGATGCACACGGCGAAGCGGACCTGTGCCTTTCGAGATTTCCTCATTCCTTAGTCCAGTAGCGGGAACTTGATCTTCATCTCCCGCCGGCCGATACCGTGAGCTTCATACCAATGGACTTCCGCTCGGCGAACCGTACTGAGTTCCCGGATGGCGCGCCCGGCCGCGATCGTCTCCGCGTCTCGGACTGCGCCGACAAGCTCGAAGTCCATCGGCCCAAGCTAGCATGACGGTATTGATCACAACTCATTCGGCGAACGCTCAGGCTGAGCGGCTGGCGTCGAGCCGGTCCGCTCGAGCCTGTTGTTCGGCTGCGGGACGCTCGGCCCTGACTTGCTGCACATGGCCGACGAGCGCATCAACCGCCGCGTCAATTCCAAGGTTCGAGGTATCGATTATCGGCAAGTTCAAGGCATCCGCTTGCCCACGCAGGTACGCTGCCCAGCAGTCCATCCGCGAGTTCGAAAGCTCGGGCTGCCTGCGGGGCCCGACGAGCCGCGCATGGCGGACTCCCGGCGCGCAGTCCAGCAAGACTATTCGCACAAGGGCTGTGCGGGTTCCCTCAACAGCGCTGCGGACGAATGACGGTCGAGTCTGGCCATCGAGGACGTATACTTCCGCGCCGTCGGGATCCGCTGCCAAACGACTAAGCCAATCCTTGGTAGTGACGGCCTGCCAACCCTCAGGGCCGCCGGAGCCGCGATCCGCGGCGGACGGGACACCGACCGCGTCGAAGTAGTAGCAGCGAACACCGGGGAGGGCGCGGGCTTCGAGAGCTCGCACTGTCGCGGTCTTCCCGCTGCCGGATGCTCCGGTCACGACAATAATGCCCGGGACGCTCATGGCACTCGCGAATCCTACTCCACCGCTGGCGAACGACCAACGTTCACCGGCGCGACCCGAAGGGTCGCGTCCGGTGCAACGATTGGTTCGCCTGCCCTCAGTGGAAGTCGCCTCTCGATCTCTTCCTGGATCTCTCTCTCAGTCACGCGACTCCACCAGGTCTTCCGAACTCGCCCGCCAACTAGTGCCCGCGACCAGACGTCCACGCGGTATTGCGGTCCCCAGACCACAACTTGCGCCTTAAGCTCAACCTCACCCTTGTGAACGTGAAACCAGCTGGTCTCGATGAGGCCAGCCGCGAGGTCTTCATGAACGCTCCAGTCATTCGGCCCTATCTCGCCGTTCTGTGCCCGAAAGGCCTCGAGTCCGTCCCTCACTCGTGCGAAGACGTCACGATCCGGACTCTTGTTCCCCAACCATTTGGGTATCAGAGCAGCCTCGGGTTCGGCACCTATGTACACGTGTCGGCCGACCAAGAAGCCGAGCGCGATCGCGACTACGATTGCGACGGCCAGAATCGCGCGTCCGGTCAACGCTCGCCCCGTTCCGCACCCATGCTAGTCGCCGCTGTCAGGCGAACGCTATCTATCTTGAACTGGGCGATGCTTTCGCACAGTTCTGTATATCCAGCCAGGCCACCACGCCCGCCATTCGTCGCGCCCAGAGTTTGCGTGGTGTTGCGAGGCATATCGCGATGCCTGGCCCCAGATATCTTGCGAGCCCTCGCTGGCGAGCACTCCGGCGCCTGCGGCCGCCTCGCCGTTCTGAGGTGGCTTGGTCATGCCAGGAACATCCGGTCGGCAGGGCTTCGGACGCCAGCCGGCCCCAGGTTGAGGACATGCGTGTAGATCATCGTGGTACTGACGTCGCGGTGACCGAGGAGCTCCTGGACGGTGCGGATGTCGTGGTTGTCCTCGAGCAGGTGGGTCGCGAAGGAGTGTCGGAGGGTGTGGCACGTGGCGAGCTTGGGAATGCCCGCAGCACGGACGGCGTCCTTCACGGCGCGCTGGAGAACGGATTCGTGGAGATGATGGCGGCGACGCTGGCCGGTGAGACGGTCCACGTAGAACCGTGTGGCTGGAAAGACCCACTGCCACGCCCATTCGCGCCCGGCATGCGGGTACTTCCGCAGGAGCGCTCCGGGTAGCTCGACCCAGCCGGCCCCGCGACGGAGATCGGCCTCGTGTTGGGCCCGCACCTGGTCGATGTGCTGCGCGAGCAAGGTCCTGACCGCTGCCGGAAGCATCGTGACTCGATCCTTGCGGCCCTTGCCGTCGCGAATCACGATCTGGTTTGCCGCGAAGTCGACGTCCTTCACACGCAGCCTGCAGCACTCCAGCAGACGGAGGCCAGCGCCGTAGAGCAGGAGCGCCATGATCCGGGGCACCCCGTTCAGTCGCTGGAGGACGGCACGGGTCTCGTCGCGGGTCAGGACCACGGGTAGGTACTGCGGGCGCTTGGCGCGGACGACATCCTCGAGCCACGGCAAGCCCACGCCGAGCACCTCACGATACAGAAATAGCGGGGCGCTGAGTGCTTGATTCTGGGTGGAGGCCGCGACCTTGTCACGCACGGCCAGAGAGGTCAGGAATGCGGTGACCTCAGCCGGGCCCATGTCGGCGGGGTGCCGCTTGTCATGGAAGAAGATGAACCGCCGGATCCAGTGGACGTAGGCTTTCTCGGTTCGCCGACTGTAGTGCCTGGCGCGGATGGCCTCCCGAACCCGGTCGAGGAGGCGGGGCCGGGGCGGAGCGGGCGGGCCTGGTTCGCGCACGATCCACGGTGCGAATG
>QHWF01000813.1 GCA_003222455.1 Acidobacteriota bacterium | reverse complement strand
TTTTGCCCTGCGCCATGACGAAGTCATGGAATCGTTGTTGATCGAATCGAGCGCCCAACATTTGCTCGACATCCTTCCGCAATCGCAGGAATTCCGAGTAGCCGTAAAAATATGCCGTTCCGCTGCCGGCGTTCGCGAGGCGCTGGACCTCGGCCACCGCGAAGGCATTCGACAGCGCCACATCGTCTTTGAGGAGGCTCAACGCATCTGCGCCCGTGATCATACCCGCCTGCAGGTCCGTGTCGAGAAACGCGCGCGCCTCTCGAAGTAGCAAGAACTGGAGAGAAATCAGCCGGGCGTCCGGGGGCATGTACGGTCGCATCAGATACTCGGCGTACAGCGCCCAGCCCTCCGGATTCGCGAGCTTCACCCCCAGCGAGGTCCGGGCACGCGATACGCCGCGCGCGATCATGGCGTCGTATTGGAGTTCGTGGCCCGGACGGATTTCGTGAGCGGCGAGAGTCCAGGATGCCGCCGCGAACGTGTAGTCATCAATCGTCGACGGCTGCGGGGCAGCGGCGCCAGCCGGCAGCGTCACCGGAAGGACGGTCTCACACTGCTGTTCGTCGGTGGGTTTGGTTCGCGACGGCGGACAGTTCGTCTGCGGTGCCACTGCGTATGCACTCTCGGCTGCGGTCGCCAAGCGGATGTGCGGTTGACCGGGCGGCAGCGTAATGAGCTTCTCGCGCTCGATGATGTGGTTGATGTCTTCCAGACGACGGGTGTATTCCGCCACGATCGCGTCTGTGTGGAGTTGGTCTCGCTTCAGGGCCCCAATTACACTCCGGTAGTCGCGCGCGGAGAGATGTCGCGTATCAGCGACTTGCCCGGCGAGCGCTTGCATCTCGGCCTGCGTATCACGAAAGGCCGCTCGGGCTACTCTGGCCAATTCTGAGGGTGGCATGTCGACGCCATACGTGTTCCGCAACCGAAATGCGTACAGTTCGGGAGGCAGGCGACGATCAATCGGGCACCGCGGCAGCACCTCTGCCCGAATGAACTCGTTATAAGCCGCAATTTGCGACCTCAACGTAGTAAGGGCCTTTTCGTACCCGCCGATGTGATATTTCTCGAAACTGCCGGCCACCTCGTCGAGGACACGATTCGCTTGAGCGAGATTTCGTTCCACCTGGTGACGCGCTGGCGCGAGGAGATTGGGATTCGCGAGCGCTTCTCGAAGCCGGTGCCGGGCGGATTGTGTCAGTGGAGGGATGCCCGGCTCGAGACCGGCGTACTTCCGCAGACGAACCAATGCAGTCGGTTGCCGCTTCGCAGCAATCTGGTCGTCAAGTAAGGCGGTGATGCCGCCCAGCACGACCTGCGTAGCATCGACATACGGCAACTCGTATTTCGACTCGAGCTCGATGCCCTGAACCCTGGTCTGCACGTGACCAATGAGGATGTCCAGGTCTTCGCGTACATCGACGTCCGTCTCGCGCCGGCGTTGCGCTTGCAATTGTCGCAACAGGCGCTGAAGCTTTCGTGTTGCATCATGTTGGGCGGCGGCACTCAGGTCGGTAATCTGATCGTCGAGCGCGGCGTTGCTGGTGGCCGCTTCTGGACGCAGTGGTTGCTCGGCCCGAACAACCTGTGCGGAATACGCATCGCTGCGGTGAATCCACGCGGGTGTCGAGTCGGACGGTTGTGATCGAAGCACGGGAACTACAACGGCGAAGAGGACGCCTGCCGAAAGCGCCTTGTACGCTCGACGCTGGTGGAAGTGAGGCGAGGTCGACACGCTGCACCACGACGCTCAAGCGTCGAACGGAAGGAGTCGGAACGGCTTACCGCCCGTGCCGAAACCTTCCAGCGCCTGATCGACGTCCTCGGCGATCGAGGAGCCCGTCGAACGGAACAGCGGGAGTCTGGGGACCGGCGCGTCGGCTTCACCGGCAAGTCGCGCCACCGCCTCCCGAAGGAGTTCCGCCTCGCTACACCTCCGCTGGCGGGCGACTCTCGTCAGCGCGCGTTTGAGCTCGGGCGGAAGATACACCGTGGTCTTCGTCATGCCCTATGCATACAGTATCTTCTGCCACCAAAAGGAGGCGTCGGGAGAGGACCCGAGTGCGGGCGGCGCCGGCTGAAAGGGTTCATCCCAGGCACGCTATCGTCTGGCGGCCGCCATCAGGTCATCCAGTGCCACGGGCCAGCGGGGATGTCTGGCCTGTCGAACCTTGTCGATCTGGCCGATGACGACAGTTCCCATGATCTCTGGATGCACGTACTTCCGCGCCACCGCGCCGACGTCCTCAGCCGTCACGGCCCGCACGGCCTGCGGCCATTTCATCAGGCGGTCCAGCGATCCGAAACGGGCGGCCTCGCTCGCGTAGGTCGCACTGGCGTCGCGAGCGCCGTCGAGGGTTCCCTGCCATTTCCCGAACACCAGTCCGCCTTTCACCTGCTCGAGTTCGTCGCCGGTCGGTGCGCCGCCGGGCTCGCGGATCCGCGCCAGCTCCTGCAGCGAAAAATGAATGATGGGCGCAACCGATTCCGGGCGTGCGCCCGACCGCACGTGCAACAGGCCGTCGTGGCGAATGGTGCCGGTGACCTGCAGTTGAGTCGCGTTCGCCAGGCCTCGAATCTCGCGCGTTGAAATGTTCAATCTGATGTTCAGGATTTCAGTCATGACCGCGACGGCTGCCTCGTCGGCCGGCGGAGTGGTCGGCATCGGATGGCCGGCCGCGATCCAGGTCGTGTAGCCGGGCTCGTCGATCGTTCGGAACCGGTCCGATGTCGCTTTGCCGACTCCGGCGGCAGTTACAAGTCCTGCGGCCGCTGCCGGTGTTCGCCACCCAGCCGTGAGCGATTGCAGCTCGCGTTGCACGCTGTCGCGCGTGACGCCGCCACCGATGCCGATGGTCACTGCACTCGGCCGCAGGCTGCGCAACGCGAAGTCGTGAATCGCTTCCCGCCGCACGGTGAGGCCGGGATCGGGAGGGGCGAGCGGATGGGTGGCGAGCATGCGCGCGAGCTCCACCGACGGACGAAACGCGGGGCCGCCGAGGCCTCGGGTCTGCCGCGCGAAGCCGGCTCCGGTTCGGTACGCGTCGATCGCCGCGCCGTCGAGGCGAGGTTGCCGCAGCGCCAGGAGCAGCGCAGTCAGTGCCGGCTGCCAGTCCTCCGCGAGCACGCGCAAAGTGAATCGTGTGAGATCGACGTCCTGATCGGTTTGGACGCGGCCTACGAACGCGGGGCCGAGGCGGTCGCTGATCTGTTGCGACAGCAGCCGTGACAGCAGTTCAGCTGCCCCGATCTCGTTCATCCGCTCGAAGCTCCGACCCAGCGGGATGGCGGCCGTGATCTGCACCACTCGCTCGCTGGTATCGGGGATGACAAATGCCCGCAGTCCCGACGGCGTCACGACGAGGGCGGATTTCGAGTCCGGCGGCGTGAACCGGTTCTCGGAGAACTCGAGATCGCGTGGATGCAGCCACTTGTGTTCGAACAAAGGGCGCGTGCGTCCGGGCAACGTTTCCGCGTCGCGCGCTGCGGCGCCTCCGCATGCCGCTGCCGCGATCAGTGTCCCGATGACGATGCACGCGCCGGCCGACCGAGGCCGAGATCGGAACGCGAAATCGTGGTGAGGATGCGTCGCGCTCATCGCGTTCCTTCGACTTTGCGCGCAACGGCCGGTCGCGCGCTTGTGGTATTCCCGTCGGCTCGCGGCTGCGGATTGCGACGTGTCGTCGCAATCACCCTGTTCCATGGGACGAGATACCGCTCGGCCAGACGCCGGACCTCCTCGGCAGTGGCCGTGGCTCGTCGCTGGTAATGTCGGCGGGCGGCGAGGGTGTGCCGGGCAGGCTCCCGAAGTAGGTCGTGCCCAGTGCTCGCGCCTCGTCGAGACTCATGTCTCCGACGAGTGTCAGCGTGGCATTGTTGGGAACGATGTACTGAAAATCCGGTTCTTCGACTGCTCGTCCTCCAGCTCGTACAGCTTCTGCCGGAGGCGCCGCTCCTTCTCGGTGATCGGCCAATCGCCTTCGTCGTAGAACACGTTGCGCTCGCGCACGGCGTTGCGGTGAGCGTTCCGCTCGGCGAGCAGCTCCTGCTCGGTGTCATAGATCGCGCGCAGCAGCTTCCGATCCACATCGCGATCCTTGACGCCGACCGTGGTCGTGCCCTGGTGCATGGCGTGTTCGAGGAAGTGAGCCGAACCATGCTCGCCATTCCGCTCGGAGAGCGCCCCGAATCGATACTGCAGCGACGCGGCCACGCGCGGCACGCGATGATCCTCGATCAGCACGATTCGGAAGCCGTTCTCGAACACGACTTCGTGCGGATCGAGCACCGTCGGTCCGGTCTGCGCACGCGATGAGACGTACCACAAGGCGAGCGCCGTTCCCACGAGAAGAGTCGAGCAGATCGCGACGAGAGGGGGACGCGGCATGAGACTGGTCCTCAATCTTGCGACTCCGGAGTGTCCGGCTTCAGCCGGACCTCAAGGCGGCAATCGAAACTACGCGGCGCACGTCTGCCTGAAGGCGGACACTACCGAAAGGCCTGTTCGACAATCGCACCACTCAGTAGTTCAGCTGAAGGCGCAGAACGACCGCCCGCGGTCCGGCGCCGACATTCGAAGTCTGGCCGAACGTTGTCGAGTCGATGCTCGCCGTTGCCCCGGAGGTGAGGCCGACCAGATAGCTCGGTTTGTTCAGCGCACTGAGGACCAGGGCCTGGAAGGCCGCGTTGGTGCGCTGCCCCAGGTTGAACTGCTTGTTGAACGAAAAATCGAGATCGAACAGTCTCGGGCC
>QHWF01000812.1:2215-4328 GCA_003222455.1 Acidobacteriota bacterium | reverse complement strand
ATCCGCCTGAAGAAGTGGCGTACGCGATCCTGAAGTGCGCCCAGCGCCCGATCCGCGAGGTGACCGTCGGCGGGCTTCCACGGCTCCAGGCGGCCGTTGCGACGATCGCCCCGCGGCTCGTGGATCTGATCATGGAACAGCGCTGGAAACAGGTGCAAAACGAGCGGACGGCGTATTCGCCCGACGGTCTCGATCGCCCTTCGGGCCAGGACTACGGCGCGCGCCGCGGCCATCAACCGGGGCACGTGATGCAGTCGAGCGCCTACACGCGCGCGGTCGTGTCGGACGTGGTGCGCGCGGCGCCGCTCATCGCCCTCGGCGCGGCCGTTGCAGCGGCCGTCGTCGCGAACCGTTCGTAGCTCACACGACGATCAACGCGGAGCACGAGGGAACACGCGATCGAACGCAGAGGTCGCAAAGGACGCAAAGTAAGACAGCATTTCTCTGCGGCCTTCGCGGCCTTTGCGTTCCACCGGCGGCGTCGCGTTAGTCCGACAGGCTCCTACACTTCTTCGACTTCCACGCCTGCGCGTTCGGCTTTCGCGGCGGCGATGATCTTTGTCTGCAGGTGCCCCGGCACCTCGTCGTAGTGCGAGTATTCCATGTGATAGGAGCCGCGGCCGCCGGTTGCCGACGTGAGGTGCTGTTCGTAGGTGAGCATCTCGGACATCGGCACCTGCGCCTTGATGATCGTCATCGCGCCGCGTGTGTCCATGCCTCCGATGCGGCCGCGGCGGCCGTTGAGGTCCCCCATCAAATCGCCGGCGAAGTCGGAGGGGGCATAGACCTCGACGTTCATGATCGGCTCGAGAATGGTCGGACGCGCCCGCTGCATCGCGTCCTTGAACGCCAGCGACCCGGCCAGTTTGAACGACAGCTCGTTCGAGTCCACGTCGTGGTACGAACCGTCGAACACGGTGACCCGGAAATCGACCATCGGGTATCCGGCCAGATAGCCGCGCGTTCGCGCGTCCTGAATCCCCTTTTCGACGGCCGGCACGAACTGTCGCGGGATCGCGCCGCCGAAGATGTCGTCCACGAATTCGAAGTCCGCGCCGCGGGGCAGCGGCTCGACCTTGATCTTGCAGTCGCCGAACTGCCCATGGCCGCCGGTCTGCTTCTTGTGCCGGCCGTGCGCTTCGGTTGAGGCTTTGATGGTTTCGCGGTACGGAATCCGGGGCGGTTTCAGGTTCACGTCGACGCCGAAGCGGCGTTTCAGCTTGGCGACGGTCACTTCGATGTGCAGTTGCCCCTGTCCGGAGAGCAGCAGCTCCTTGGTCTGAGGGTCGCGGCTGTATTTGATCGACGGATCTTCTTCCTCGAGCCGGTGCATCGACGTGCTGATCTTGTCTTCATCGCCGCGGCTCTTCGGCTCGATCGCGTACGACAGCACGGGCTCGGGAAAGCGCACGGCTGGGAACGTGATGGGATCGCTCTTTTCCCCGAGCGTATCGTTGGTGAGCGTGTCCTTCAGTTTGGCCACCGCTCCCAGATCGCCGGCCTTGATTTCGGGCACGCTGGTCTGGGTCTTGCCCTGCAGCAGCAGCAGGTGGCCGAAACGTTCGACGGTGTCGCGGGTCTTGTTCTGGCAGTTCGAATCCGCCTTGAGCGTGCCTGACGCGACGCGGAACATCGTGATGCGGCCGGCGAACGGATCCGCGACGGTTTTCCAGACGAACGCGGCGCCCGGGCTCTTCTCGTCGGCCGGCCGGGCAACTTCGTTGCCGTCCTTTCCAACACCCTTGTAGGGCCGATCGACTGGCGACGGCAGATACGCCACGATCGTGTCGAGCAGTTGCGGCACGCCGATATTGAGCACGGCCGACGTGCACACCAGCGGGAACACCTTGGCGGCGATCGTGGCGGCTCGCAGGCCGGCGATCAGTTCATCGTCGGTCAGCGTGCCCGCCTCGAAGAATTTCTCCATCAGGTGCTCGTCGTTCTCGGCCACCATCTCGATGAGCGTTTCGCGTGCGCTGTTCACCGCCGCGGTCATGTCGGCTGGCACGGCGGTTTCGGAAAACTTGCCGCTCTCGTCGGTCTGGAAGAGGAACGCTTTTTTCGACACCAGATCGACAACGCCCTTGAAGCCTTTTTCCTCGCCAATGGGGAG
>QHWF01000812.1:0-1961 GCA_003222455.1 Acidobacteriota bacterium | reverse complement strand
TGCGCGCGATTTCCTCTTCGTCGTAATCGGTGACGGTCGTCCCCTCGTCGACCTTGCCGAACCGATTGACCATGCCGGAATCCGAGAGGATGGCGGAAGCGAGCTGCGTTTTGCCGGAAGTGCTGTGACCGACGAGAGCGACATTTCTAATGCTGGCCGCGTCGTAGACCTTCATAGGTGGGGGCTCCCTGCGGACTCAATTGATCAGGTATGGACGAACCGACGTGCACCTTCGATCCACCGGATCATATCGCGACTGACCAGGTCAGGGAGGTCGGGTGGGTCGGGTCGGTCTGGTAGGTCGGGTCGGTGTGGCAGGTCGTGGGGCTGGTCGATCGAGTGCGTCTGCCAAGTAGTGGGTCACGCGGACAAGCCGGATCCGCCACCGACCCGATCGACTTTTTCCACTGGCGCCGGGGCCCCATCGCCTCCACCCCAACGCGGCTGCCGCGTTGGGGACCCCGCGCCGCCACCCCAACGCGGCTGCCGCGTTGGGGACCCCGCGCCGCCGCATGGCCGCAGGCGCCCCTCCCTGACGGACCCGACCTCCCCGACCTCCCCGACGTCCCTGACCTCCCCGGCCCACCCGGCCTTATTCGTATCGCAGCGCTTCGATCGGGTCCAGGCGTGAGGCTTTGAATGCCGGCCACATGCCGAAGAAGATTCCGACGGATGCGGAGAAGCCGAGGCCGATTGCGAACGACCACCACGGCAGCGAGATGGGGAATCCGGACAGCACGTGGGCGGTCCAGCCGATGCCGCTCCCGAGCGCGATGCCGAGCACGCCGCCGAGCGATGTCAGGAACGCGGCTTCCATGAGGAACTGAAACAGAATCTCCGCCCGCCGCGCGCCGAGCGCCTTGCGGACGCCGATTTCGCGCGTGCGCTCGGTGACCGAGATCGACATGATGGCCATGACGCCGATGCCGCCGACCATCAGCGCGATGGACGAAATGACGACGAGGGCGAAAAAGGTCCCCTGGCTGATCTGATCCCAGAGCTTGAGCACCGCGTCCTGCGTGAGCACATCGAAGTCGTCGGGTTCGTCGAGCTTGAGCCCGTGGCGGATCCGCATCACGCGCCGCACGTCTTCGATGGCGTCCTGCTGCCTGACGCCCTCGCGCGGAACCATGGCAAGTTGAATCGGCAGGATGGTCGCGCCGCCGCGGTTGATCCGGACCGGGTTCAGTCCGAAGACGCGTTGATACGCCGTGTACGGGATGGCGACGAAATCGTCCTGGCCGAGATTGAAGCCGCCCGCGGCGGGACGTTTGTCGAAGACGCCCACCACCTCGAACCGTTCGCTGCCGACCCGAACCATCTTGCCGAGGGGATCGATGCCGGTCGGTTGGAACAGGACCTGATAAGGCGTGTTCCCCAGCACCACCACGTTCTTGCGGTACTGCACTTCCGTGCCGTTGAAGTACCGGCCGGACAGCATCGGAATCCGTGTGCCCTCGGCGAAGTTCTCGGTCGAGCCGAAGACGACGATCGCCTTCGTCTTCTGCGTCCGGTAGAACACTCGCCGCTGGGTGGGCGGCCCTCCTGCCCCGAGCTGAATGTCGACCAGCTGAATCGTGCCGGCCATGTCCTCGATGGCGCGCGCGTCGGAGATCGACAGGTTGGGCCGCTTTATCACTTCCTTGAACGCGGCGCCGCTCGCGAAGCTGGTGATGCCGAATCGCTGGACGAAAATGGTGTCCGGCCCGATGGCCCCGATCATCTTCCGCAACGACTGATCGAAGCCGCGGACCATGGCGGTCATGCCGACGATGGCGGTGATGCCGATCACGACGCCGAGCACGGTCAGCGCGGAGCGCAACTTGTTCGCGCGCACCGTGTCGAATGCCAGGACGACGACTTCCCAGAACAGCGCAATGCGAAAGGTCATGTCTCTATTTCGTCAACACGAAGCATGATCTGTTCTCGATCGCAGATCTCATTCCCGCCGCAGCGCCTCG
>QHWF01000062.1 GCA_003222455.1 Acidobacteriota bacterium | reverse complement strand
ACAGACGGGAGACGTGAGCGTTCGGCAGGCGTCCGGCGACCGCGTCGGCAAACTCCAGCGTCGATGCCGTGCCGCCCACATCGCGCGTCCGGACCGAGCCTTCGGTCAGCACCGCCGCGAGCGCCGCCATCACGCGCTCGGCGGCCGCCCCTTCGTCGATGTGGCGGAGCATCATGATCGCCGAGAGCAGCAGCGCGGTCGGGTTCGCGAGACTTTTGCCCGCAATGTCGGGGGCGCTGCCATGAACCGCCTCGAACACCGCGATGTCCGTCCCCAGATTCGCCGCGCCGACAACGCCGAGGCCCCCGACCAGGCCGGCACAGAGATCCGACACGATGTCGCCGTACAGATTCGGGAGCAGCAGGACGTCGAACTGCGATGGCGCCATCACCAACTGCATGCACGCGGCATCGACGATCCGTTCTTCGTAGGTGATGTCGCGGAACTCGCGGGCGGTGCGCCGGCTGCACTCGATGAACAGCCCGTCGCTCAGCTTCATGATGTTCGCCTTGTGAATCGCCGTCACTTTCTTCCGCCCGTGACGGCGCGCGTGGTTGAAGGCGAACTGCGCGATGCGCGTCGAGGCGCGCTCGGTGATGATCTTCAGGCTCTCGACGACGCCGGGCACGACTTCATGCTCGAGGCCGGCGTAGAGATCCTCTGTGTTCTCGCGGACGATCACCAGATCGACTCCCGGGAACCTGCCGCCGATGCCCGGCAGGTTCCAGACCGGCCGCAGGTTCGCGAACAGATCCAGCGCCTTGCGCAGGCCGACGTTCACGCTGGTGAACCCTTCGGCGATCGGCGTCGTGACCGGCCCCTTCAGCGCCACCTTGTTGCGGCGGATGGAGTCGATGAGCTCGATGGGAAGGGCCTGTCCCGTGCGCTCGAACGCCTGGACGCCGGCCAGCTGTGGCTCCCAGTCGATTGCGACGCCCGACGCCTTCAGAATGCGGACGACGGCTTCGGCGACCTCGGGGCCAATGCCGTCGCCAGGAATCAACGTGATGGTGTGTGTCATCGGGTCAACGCATGCATGGGCAGGATTGATTAATTCCCAGGGCACTTACCACGGAGGACGCTGAGGACGCGGAGGGGACAATCCGGAGGATTTTTCCTCCTGTCCTCCGACTCCTCCGTGGTGTGACAGACACGCTCCTAGCAAAGGCCCAACCTTCGCTCGACGGCAATTCAGCGAGCTGCGGCTTGGCAGGCGCGAAAAGCCGCAAAGAAATATCCTGTTTTACTTTGCGTCCTTTGCCGCTCGGTATGTCGTTGGACACGAAGATCATGAAGGCACGAAAATCACGAAGAAGAATGCTCTTCGTGTTCAAGTTCTTCTTCGTGCGTTCTTCGTGTCTTCGTGTCTTCGTGGTTGCATTTTCGTCCTTGATCCTCGTGATTGCATGTTCGTGACCGATTTCCTATCCCTCGACATGGCGGGACCATCTGGGCGCATCTACTCGCGCACGTACCAGAGCAGAAGCACCAGGCCGAGCGCCAGGTTCACCGCCGTGAGCTCGGTTGTCACGGTCCGATACACCGCCGACCCGATCCCGAGCAGCAGCATCAGAACCGTGAGCGTCGCCCGGGGAATGAACCCGTGCGGCGGAGGGCCGACGAACTTCATCACGAACAGGCCGACCAGAATAATGCCGCCGCAGGCGGCGGTGAGAAGCGACAGCGGCCGCAACCAGTCCCCGAACAGAGCGGCCACCATCCCGCCGAGCCAGACGACCAGCGCGACCAGCACGACGTATCGGATCGGGAGCATCCAAGTCATTATAATTTCAGGATTGCACACCAGCCGGCTTTCGGACTTGCAGCGGATTGCCGATCGCGTGGTCGACGCGATCGTCCGCGACGACGCCGTCAACGCTGACGCGCTGACGTTTCTGCTGCGCCACTACCGCGCCACCGACGCGGCTCCGCTGCGCGACGCGCTCGAGCCGGCGCTCGCGCGCGGACTCGAGCTGCGCAAGACCGCCGTGACGTGCCGCGATCGCGCCGCCTGGCTCGGGCTGTTCACCGAGGCCGCGGCGATGTCGGCCGACGAGCGGCTCCGTGAGGCGATCGCCGATCTCGTCCCCGCGCTCCGCCGCGAATGGACCGGGTGTCGCATCGTCGGCGATCTCGCGATGGCGATCAACGCGTGCCTGAACGTGATTGCCGTCTTCGATCCGCGGGATCTCGCGCCGAAGGCGATCGACGAGCTCGAGCACATGATCGCCGCCGCCTACCGTCCCGGCGACGGGCTCGCGCACGACCTCGATTCGCCGGATCGTCTTCGCGGGCAGCTGACGGATCAGCTCCGCACGGCGTCGGCCCTGCTCACGGCCTACGTGCTGACGTGGCGTCTGCCGTACGGGATGCTCGCCGAAGAGCTCGTACAGTTCGCGCGGCGGACGTTGTGGGACGAGGAGCAGGCGGCGTTCCGCGCCACCTCCGCCGAGGGCGCGGACGGGTTCGCCCTCAACTGCGAGGCGGCTCGGGTGCTGTGCCGGCTCGCGGCGCTGCATCACGACGACGATTACCGTCACGTCGCGGTCGTCGCGGTGGGCGCCGACTATCGGGCCGACGCGGAACGGATTCTCGCAGCACAGGCGGCCACAGCGCATGACCGCAATCTCACTGACGCCGCGGCCTATGGACTTGCGCTCGCCGAATTCGCGAATCTGCAGGCGCCCGAATGAGCTCACGAAGCGCGTCGCCAGGAGGTCCGCACACGGAATGCAACCACGAAGACACGAAGACACGAAGACCACACGAAGAAGAACTTCATAAACATGAGAATTCTTCTTCGTGATCTTCGTGCCTTCGTGATCTTCGTGTCCAAAGATGCGGCGAGCGGACCATACTGTCGCTAAGAAGAACGACTACAATCTCACAAGGGTATTTATGGATCGCGCATCGCTCATCCCCGCATTGAAAAACGTCGCGACGCGGCTGCGAATCGACTCGATTCGCGCCACGTCCGAGGCCGGCAGCGGCCATCCGACGAGCTGCTGCTCGATGGCCGACGTCATGGCGGCCCTGTTCTTTGCCGAGATGCGGTTCGATCCTGCAGACGCGCAGAACCCCGACGCCGATCGCTTCGTCCTGTCCAAGGGTCATGCGGCGCCGATTCTCTATGCCGCCTGGGCCGAGGCCGGCGCCCTCAATCGCAGCGACCTGTTGATGCTGCGCCGTCTCGATTCGGATCTGGAAGGCCATCCGACGCCGCGCCTGCCGTTCGTGGACGTCGCCACCGGCTCGCTCGGGCAGGGCATCTGCGCCGCGATAGGCATCGCGCTGAACGCGCGCCGGATCAAATCACAGCACCGCACGTACGTGCTGCTCGGTGACGGCGAGTCGGCGGAAGGATCGGTCTGGGAAGCGGCGAACACAGCGGCCACGCTTTGCCTCGACAACCTGTGCGGCGTGACCGACGTCAACGCACTCGGTCAGAGCCGGCCGACGATGTGGACGCACGACATGGAGCAGTTCGAACGACGGTGGAGTGCGTTCGGCTGGCACGCGCTTGTGATCGACGGCCACGATATGGCGGCGATTCTCGACGCGCTCGACGACGCGCGCCGGACTCGGGGCCGGCCCACGATGATTCTCGCGCGCACGATCAAGGGCAAGGGCGTGTCCTTCGTGGAGGGCCGCGAGGGCTGGCACGGCAAGGCCTTCAAGAAGGGCGAGGAAATGAACCGGGCGATCGCCGAGCTGGAAAAACAGTTCGTGCCCGTCCCGGCCGGCCGGCCCGCAGCGAGTCTCGCGGCGCGTATCGAGCAGCCGTCATCAACGCCGCGCGCGGTCGTGACGCCGGCGCCCGTGGCGCCACCCTCGTACACGCTGGGTGAGCCGGTCGCCACGCGCGAGGCGTTCGGCGCGGCGCTCGTCAAGCTGGGTGAAGCGGACCCGCGCGTCGTCGTGCTCGACGCAGACGTGAAGAACTCGACGTTCAGCGACAAGTTCGAAGGTGCGTTTCCCGATCGCTTCTACGAAAGCTTCATTGCCGAACAGGTGATGGTGGGCGCGGCGATGGGGCTCGCCGCGCGCGGCGCCATCCCGTTTGCCGCGACGTTTGCGTGTTTCCTGATGCGTGCGGCCGACTTCGCGCGCATGGCGGCAATCGGCGGCAACAATATCAAGCTCGTGGGGTCGCACGCCGGCGTGTCGATCGGCGAGGACGGGCCGTCGCAGATGGCGCTGGAAGATCTGGCCGTCTTCCGCGCGGAACCGAATTATACGGTGCTGTATCCGAGCGATGCCGTCAGCGCCGAGCGGTTGCTGGCGCTGATGGCGTACCGGCCGGGGCCCGCCTACATGCGCACGAGCCGCCCGAAGACGCCGGTCCTTTACAGCAACGATGAAACCTTCACGATTGGCGGGTTGAAGGTCCTGCGCGAGAGCCGCGACGATGTGGCCACGGTCATCGGCGCGGGGGTGACGGTATTCGAGGCGTTGAACGCGCACGAGGAGCTCGCGTCGAGCGGCACGCGGGTTCGCGTGATCGATCTCTATTCCGTCGCGCCGATCGATCGCGAGGCGCTGATCGCCGCCGGGCGCGCCACGGGTGGAAACCTGATCACCGTCGAGGATCACTACGCGTCGGGCGGCATCGGTGACGCGGTCGCGGAAGCGGTCGCGGATGCCGGGCTGACCGTTCATCGCCTCGCGGTTCGCGAGATCCCGCGCAGCGGCAAGCCCGAAGAGCTGCTCGACCGGTACGGCATTTCGGCGCGTCACATCGTGTCGGCCGTCCGGGCGATTGCAGGGAAGACCGTCGGCGCGCGGCGGTGATTCCCAAGGACGCCAAGGACACCAAGGCTACTAAGGACACAAAGGGCCGGCCCTGCGCAGGATCTTTCGGCATTGTGTCCTTTCCATCCTTTGTGTCCTTTGTATCCTTGGTGTCCTCCGTGTCGTTCGCGATCGCGTGCACGACGTCGTCGAACGCCACGCGGGTGCGACGCGACGGGTCGCAGAACGTCCTCCTGATCACGATTGACACGCTCCGCGCCGACGCGGTCGGCGCATACGGCAACAGGAGCGTGGCGACGCCGTGGATGGATCGTCTGGCCGCGGGTGGGGTCCGGTTCACCGCCGCGCACGCGTCCACTGTCGTGACCCTGCCGTCGCACGCGAACATCCTGTCGGGCGTGTACCCGTTTCGTCACGGCGTTCGTGAAAACGCCGGTTTCCGGTTTCCCTCGAATGTCGACACCATTGCGACCGTGCTCAAAGCGCGCGGCTATCGCACGGCAGCCTTTGTCAGCGCCTTTCCGCTCGACGCACGGTTCGGTCTGACGCGCGGGTTCGACCGCTACGACGATCGATTCGGCAAGGGTGAGACGCACGCGGCCTTCCGGGTCCCCGAACGGCGCGGCACCGACACGGTCGCCGCAGCGCTCGCCTGGATTCGCGCGGGCGCGGACCAGCCGCCATGGTTCGCCTGGGTTCACCTGTACGAGCCGCACTTTCCGTATCTGCCGCCGGAACCGTACGCGTCGCGTTTCAGCGACTCGCCGTACCTGGGTGAAGTGTCGGCGGCCGATGCCGCGCTCGGACCGCTGCTGCAACCGATCCTCGGAGCGCGCGACACACGCGAAACGCTGGTGATCGTGACCGGCGACCACGGCGAGTCGCTCGGCGAGCACGGCGAGATGACGCATGGCCTGTTTGCGTACGAAGGCACGCTCCATATCCCGCTGATCGTCTATCAACCGCACCTGTTCGAGCCGCGCACGATCGAGGAGCCGGTTCGTCACGTCGACATTCTCCCGACGATACTCGACGCGCTTGGCGCCCCGATTCCATCCGCGCTGGACGGCCGCAGTCTGCTCGCCCTCGCGTCCGGTTCGGCCGGCGGCCCGGCCGCCACGTATTTCGAGTCGCTGTCCGCATCGATCAATCGAGGATGGGCGCCGCTCCATGGCGTGGCGCGCGGCTCGATGAAATACATCGATTTGCCGATTCCCGAGCTCTACAACCTTGCGTCGGATCCGTCGGAATCGCACGATCTCGCGCCGTCGCGACCCGGCGAGGTGCGGGAGCTGCAGCGGCTGCTCGCCGTGTTGCGGACCGACGATCGGCGCTCGCGTCCGGAACGGGAGAGCGCCGCAACGCGTGAGCAGCTGCGGAGCCTGGGGTACGTGACCGGCGCCTCGACGGCAAAGGATCACTATACGGAGGCGGACGATCCGAAACGGCTGATTCACATCGATCGCGCCATCGACGAAGTCGTCGCGCAGTATCAGCGCGGTGATCTTCCCGGTGCGATTGCCTCGGCCGAACGTGTGGTGCAGCAGCGACCGGACATGCCGCTTTCACTCGTCCATCTGGCCTTTCTCTACAACGAAGCCGGCAATCATCGGCGGGCCGCGAACGTGATCGGCCGTGCCCTGGCGCTCAATCCCGCTGCCGAGGACGTGGCGGCACTGGCGGGCGCGTACCTGACCGAATCCGGACAGTTCGACGAGGCGATCGCGCGCCTGTCGCCGTACGTGCGCAGCGCAGAGCCGGATGTCGACGTGCTCATTGCGTACGGCGTGGCGCTCGCCTCGGCCGGACGAAGGCGCGAGGCGCTCGATGTGTTCAACCGCGCGCGCGCCGCCGATCCGGGCAACGGTCTGCCACTCATCAATGCTGCCACCGTCTATCTGATGGCTGGCGAGCGCGATCGAGCCGCCGCGGCGTTCACCGAGGCGCTCGCCATCGATCCCACCCTGGCGCGTGCGCACAACGGGCTCGGCGTCATCGAGGCGGAGCAGAGGAACTACCGGCAGGCGCTCGAGCACTGGCGCCGGGCGGTCGAATTGGATCCGCGCGATTTCGAGACACTGTTCAATATCGGCGATCTGCTGATCCGGCTCGGACGATCGTCAGAGGCACGGCCCTACTGGCAGAAGTACTTGGAGACGGCGCCTCCGGCGCTCGAGGCCAGGGATCGCGATCGTGTCCGCCGATGGCTCGCATCCAATCCGCCGTAGCGTCACTGTCAGAAGGCGGCTGGCATCCAATCCGTCGTAGCGTCCCTATAAATTGTTCGAAAAAACACGCGGTTCCACCTTGACAGTTCCGCGACCGCGACGCTGAATAGTCGAATGGCGCACCAAATTGGTGCGGTCAACAACCCATTCAGGAGCTCCGTATGAAACGAGTGCTCTCCGTGACGATGGCGCTGCTGATCGGCGTACTGGTCGCGAATGCCGGAGCGCAGATCGCAGGTGGCAACATCTATGGCAGCGTCGTCGACCAGCAGGGTGGCGTGCTGCCCGGCGTCGACGTCACGCTGACGGCTGTCTCGATTGGCGGTTCGCCCCGCACGACCGTGACCGATGGTCAGGGCCAGTTTCGATTCCTGAATCTTGACGCAGGCACGTACAAATTGGCGACGAGTCTCGCCGGCTTCAACAAGATGGAACGCGAGGTCATCGTCACGACCGGCGTCAGCTCGACCATCAACTTTTCGATGGCGGTGAAGTCGATGGAAGAGACGGTCATGGTGACCGCCGAATCGCCCGTGGTGGACTTCAAGAAGGTCGGGACGATTACGACGCTCACGCAGGACGAGCTGCAGGGCACGCCGCAGTCGAAGGATCCCTGGGCGCTGCTGAAAACCGTGCCGGGCGTTATCGTCGATCGCGTGAATGTCGGCGGCAACGAATCGGGACAGCAGTCGGGATTCATCGGTAAGGGCTCGCTGTTTTCCGACACGATGTGGAACCTCGATGGCGTCGCCATCACCGACACGACGTCGGGCGGGGCGTCCTCGTCGTACTTCGATTTCGATGCCTTCGACGAGGTGGCAATCAACACCGGCGGCAACGACCTGAAGGTCCAGACCGGCGGCGTCGGCATCAATTTCGTGACGCGTCGCGGCACCAACGCGTTCAAGGGGAGCGCCAAGTTCACCTTCGACAACGACCGCCTGGAATCGTCCAATCTGCCAAGCGCCCTGAACGGCGACTCGCGATTGCTGGGGGCCGACAAGGCGAACCACACGGATCAGATTCTGGATTGGGGCTTCGACGTCGGCGGCCCAATCGTCAAGGACAAGCTGTGGTTCTGGGGATCGTACGGCAAGAACGACATCGAGATTATCCGCCTGACGCAGACCCATGACGAGACGCTGTTGAAGAACACGAACGCCAAGGTGAACTGGTCGGCGACGAAAAAGGACGAGGTCTCCTTTTTCTATTTCAACGGCGCGAAGGAGAAATTCGGCCGGTCGCCGGGAGTGGTCTCAAACGAGGCCGATTCGTTCCTGTGGAATCAGGGGAATTTCTACCCGGAAGATGGGCTGCTGCATCCGCTGCACGGGCTATGGAAGCTCGAAGACAATCACGTCTTCGGGCCGAACCTGTTCATCTCGGGGAAGTACGCCTGGTACGGCTGGGGGTATGGCTTTGCTCCGCGAGGGGGGACCGCCCAGGACGCCTCCATCAATTTCGATACGAACACGGCGGTCGGATCGTGGGTTACCTACACGTCGCGCAAGCCGTGGCACATCGTCGATGTCAACGGCAGCTCGTTCAAAGCGGCGAACGGCGGCAACCACGAGTTCAAGTTCGGCTTCGGCTACCGCCGGAATCCCAATCACTCGACCACGCGCTGGAGCGGTTCAGAAGTGGTCGCACAGATCCAGCCGGGTGGCGACAGTTTTGCGCTCGCGTACCGCGCGCGCGTCGTCAACTACATCGGTCAGAACTACGATGCCTACGTCGGCGACACGTTCAGCCGGGGCCGGCTGACCGTGAACGGCGGCATCCGCTGGGACCGGCAGACGGCGGAAAACCTGGCCAGCACCGCGCCGGGGAACACGGCATTTCCGGATCTGCTCCCGGCGCTCGCGTTCAATGGGACTGCCCCGACGATCAAGTGGAACGACGTGTCACCACGCGTCGGGGCGACGGTGGCGCTCGACGAGAGTCGCAAGACCGTCGCACGCGTGTCGTACGCGAACTACGCGGGGCAGTTGAATCCCTTCGAAGTCACGTCGGCGAGCCCGGTTGGTGCGTACTACACCTACATCGCGTACAAGTGGGTCGATTTGAACCACGACGGCTTTGCGCAGAAGAACGAGATTCTGACGAATCTCGGCCCGCAGTACTTCCACTCGATCGACCCGGCGCATCCGACGAGCGTCACGTCGCCCAACACCATTGCTTCGGACTACCACGCGAACCGCGATCACGAGGTCATTCTGGGCATGGATCACGAGCTGATACCCAACCTCGCGGTCGGCGCGGCCTACACCTATCGGCGCACCAACGACTGGCCGAGTTGGAATCCGCGCATCGGCATGACGTCGACCAACTATTCGGTTGTCGCGCAGCCGAGCAGTGGCGCGTACAGCGCCACCATCTACGCGCCCAATTCGGCGCTGATCGAGGCGAATGGGGGCGGCCGGATTCTGGAGAACCGGCCCGATTACCACTCGAACTATCAGGGTGTCGAGCTGACGCTGAACAAACGACTTTCGAACCGATGGATGGCGCGGGTGGCGTTCTCGATCAACAACTGGAACGAGCACTACGACGGAGCTGGCGCGGTCCAGAACCCGACGCGTACCGATTCCACGAGCAGCGGCACGCTGTCCGGCCCGCAGGTGGACGGCGGCCAGATCGCGCCCCGATCGGGAGGGTCGGGGAAGGGCGACATCTTTTACAACGCGCGCTGGCAGTTGAACGCCAACGGGTTTTATCAATTGCCGGCAGGGGTCGAAATCGGCGCGAACCTGTTCGGGCGGCAGGGATATATCGAGCCGCTGATCTTCCAGGTGAGCGCAGGCGGCGACGGCCGCGTGCGGGCCCTCGGCACGCCGGCGTTCGATCAAACGCGGTATCCAAATCTGTGGGATCTGGATCTGCGCGTGTCGAAGAGGGTCAGCATCGATCGCGTGAAGTTCCTGCTGTCCCTCGACGCGTTCAACGTCCTGAACTCCAGCACGACGCTGGCGCAGTCACGCATCCTCACGTGTTCCAGTTCTGAACAACGCACAGCGAGACGCCCACGCGCGTGTGGGGCCCGATAGGGGCAACGGTTTCTCACGAAGATACGAAGAGAACGAGAGGGCACGAAGATACCTGATTTATTAACGGTGCTTCGTGCCCTTCGTGTTTCATCGTGCCTTCGTGCTGAGCCGGTGAATGTTCCGGCTACAATTCCTTTTCATAGATGTCCAGGAGGACCAGGAAAGCTGCGCGTGCCGCCGCCACCGCGCCGCGTGAGCCATCGAGATCCCGTGCTCGTCGCGCCGCCATTCCGTTCGCCATTCTCGCGGTGTGTGCGGTTCTTGCCGGCTGGTGGGTGATCGTCCGGGGAACACCCCACCGTCTCAACCTTCTGCTGATCACGATCGATACGCTACGCGCCGATCACGTCGGCGCATACGGCGCGCCAACCGGCGCCACCCCAGTGCTCGACGCGCTGGCGTCACGCGGCGTGCGGTTCGATCAGGTGCAGACGGCGGCGCCGCTCACCGCCCCCTCGCACGCGACTATCCTCACCGGCCAATATCCGCCCTCGCACGGCGTTCGCGGCAACGTCGTCTTCACGCTCGACGCCACGCATCTCACGCTCGCCACCCGACTCAAAGCGCGCGGCTACCGGACCGCCGCCTTCGTCGGCGCCTACCCGGTGGCCGCGGCGTTTGGATTCGCTCAGGGCTTCGACGTGTTCGACGAGGAGTTCCACGAGACCAGTCCGATCGATCAAGGCGCGGAGCGGCGCGCGAATGAAGTCGCGGATGCGGCCATGCGATGGCTCGCCCTCGACACGGGACGCGAGAACCGCCAGGCGCCCTTCTTCGCCTGGCTCCACTTCTACGACCCGCACGCGCCGTACGATCCGCCGAAACCGTTCGCCGAACGATTTGCCGGTCGCCCGTACGACGGGGAGATCGCGTTCACCGACGCCCAGATCGGACGCATTTTCGATGCGCTGCGCGCCTCGGGCCACGATCAGGACACCGTCGTCATGGTGCTCGCGGATCACGGTGAGGGCCTGGGCGACCATCGCGAGCTGACGCATGCCGTCCTGATCTACCAGTCGACGATGCGTGTGCCGTTCATCGTCGCGGGTCCCGGCGTTCAACGCGGCCGCGTCGTGCGCGCTCGAGTGGCAACCGTCGACGTGGTGCCTACGGCGCTCAGTACGCTCGGCATCCAGCCCGATGGCAACCTGATCGGACGTGATCTCCGGCCCCTGATGAACGGACGCTCGATTCCTTCGGATCCCTTTTATACCGAGAGTCTGTTCGGGCGGTTGAATTGTCACTGGGCGG
>QHWF01000797.1 GCA_003222455.1 Acidobacteriota bacterium | reverse complement strand
GCGAGCATCGGACCCTGCGTTTTACCGTCACGACGCCCAACATTGGCGATGCTGACATCTTCATCGGGGATCCCAACACCCACATGGATCCAAACGGCGACGGCAACTTCAAGGACAGCGACGGCCTATTCGAGTTCGCCACCTGCCACAATCATTTCCATTTCCGGAATTACGCGAAATACGAGCTGCTCCCGGTTGCCGCTGATGGCAGTTTAGGCGCCCCCATTCAGGCCAAAAAGCGCGGGTTCTGCATGATCGACGTGACGCCCTTCCACGAAACGTCGAACGGTAGCTGGGTTTATCGGAGCTGCGGTCGCATTGGGATTCCTGGGAACCAGGGAATCTCGACCGGGTGGGCAGACACTTACGTCAAGTCGCTCGGCGGTCAGTACTTCCTGATGGATGATCCCGTCGCGCCAGTCACGCCCGGGAACTACCTGCTCCGGATCACCGTCAACCCACCATTTGTTGCTTCCAACAAGGAGCCCTGTCCGGCGCTTGATACGAACGGATTCTGTCACATGTTCAAAGAGAGCGACTACAGCAATAATGTGGGCCAAGTCTACATCACAGTGCCGGACCGTGTTGGAAAGACCGGCTGGGGGCCGGGCGGGAACGACGGGAACTTGACCTCTGAGGCCAGCGACGACGAGGATCGCCCTACGAAATAGTCACTTCGCCAACCCGAGCTGCTGGTTCGGCGAGTTTGAGATTACGCGCTTTCCTCCGGGCGATTTATCGCGACGACGACTTTGCCGCGCGTGTGGCCGGCGGCCACGTATCGTAATGCGTTCGAGGTTTCTTCCAGCTTGTAGCTGCGATCGACGACCGGAGTTACCTCACCGCGTTCGATCAATTCTCGCATGAGGCCCAAGTCGTCGGGTTTCGCACGCGCGATAAACAGAACGAGCTTGCCCCGCGTAAAGGGCGCAAGCACCATTAGCGGAATAGCGCGGGCTGGTGGCCCGCCAACGATCACGTACTTTCCGCTGTCGGTCAGCACACGCCGGACTGCTGACCACGGGTGATTGCCGACGATGTCGAGGATCACGTCGTAGCGCGTCGCACCGGCGGTGAAGTTCTCACGTGTGTAGTCGATGACGTGGTCGGCGCCAATCCCTCGCACCATGTCGACATTCCTCGTGCTGCACACGCCGGTGACATCGGCGCCGAACGCTTTGGCGATCTGGACGGCAAAGGTACCCACCCCTCCCGATGCGCCGTTGATGAGGACCTTCTGACCGCGCTGTAGCCGGCCGTGATCGCGCAGTCCTTGGAGGGCGGTGAGGCCGGCCACCGGCACTGCCGCCGCCTGTTCGAACGTCACGTTGCGCGGCTTGATGGCCAGTGTTTTCTCGGGCGTCGACACGTACTCGGCGAAGGAGCCAGCCTTTGATCGGACACCCTTGCCACGCCCCGTTCCGAAAACGTGATCACCTGGCTTGAATCGCGTGACGCTCCGCCCGACCGCCTCGACCTCGCCCGCCAGATCGACGCCGAGTGGCTTCTTACCGGAGCCAAGTATCAGCCGAAAGAACGCCGGCTTGCCCCGCACCATGTACCAGTCGAACATGTTGACCGCCGCGGCCCGCACGGCAACCAGAACCTCGTTGTCGGCCGGCGTAGGCTTGTCGATGTTTTCGACGTTGAGAACGTCGGACGTGCCGAAGTCCCGATATACAATTGCCTTCATAGTCAGCGCTGATAAAATCGCCCTCAGTCATGTTGCGGGCTAGCTGCGTCTTGCCCGTCGCAGATAGTCGATGAAAGCGCGCGTGACGCGAGGTCCTATCTATCGAACGATCGAAAAGCCCAAGGTTTGACACTGACCGGTCGCCGCCGCCGTCTCGATCGCGTCCAGCATGCGATGGCGTGTGACTGCATCGTCGAATGTCGGGCAGAGATGCGTTCCCTCGCGGTAGTCGCGTGCGAAACGCGCGTACGCCTGGGCAACGTTGAGTGCGGGACCCTGCAGCTGCGACGATCGGTACTGCTCCGGCACGGGCACGATCTCGAGCGAGGCCTGCGCGCCCTTGCCGCCGCGTACGGTCAGGTCGAAGATCTGGGCCTGGCCGCCGTCAGCGGTGACCTGCAGGTCACCGTCGGTGCCGTTGATTTCCCAGAGCAGGTTCGTGCCACGCGAAACGCCGCCGCGATAGTGGATCGAGAATGCTTCTCCGCCCTCGAGCAATCCGGTGACGGCCACTTGGTCCTCCGCAGCCATGGGTTTGCTTTCGCCTGTCTTCGCAATCGTGAAAGACTTTCGGCGCATCGTCATTGTGGCCGAGAGCTCTCTGACTTCGCCGAGGCAGTAACACAGCGCGTCCGCCGCGTGGCCGAGGCCGATCGAGAGCATCGTCGCGCCGTTTTTCTTGTCGTTCATGTACACGTTGTACGGGTCGACCGTCGGTCCCCAGCCCATGCCCGAACCGATCAGCGTAGTGGAGAGCACCTCACCGACGTAACCTTGCTCGATCAGGTCGCGCACATAAGCCACCGGCGGCGCGGCGCGCGCCTGCAGGCCCGCCACCGCCAGTACTCCTTTTTTCTTCGCCAGTGCGGCGAGGCTCTCCGCCTCCTTGAGACCGTTGCCGAGCGGCCACTCGCAGTACACCGCTTTGCCCGCGTCGAGTGCCGCGCTCGCTAGCTCGAAGTGGTGCGGCACCTTTACGGTAACGGCGACGACGTCAACGTCAGGACTGTTGACGAGATCTTGGGTGTTATCGAACGCGAGAGGCACACCGAAGCGCTTGCCGGCGGCGTCCGCGGATTCGCGCCTGCTGGTGGACAGGGCAGTAATCTCGAAGTCGTTTGGGAGCGATCTCAGCGCAGGGATGTGCGATTGCGATCCCCAGCCGCGATCCGGATTGGCGCCGATGATGCCGACGCGAATGGGTCTGGCTCCCGCTTTCTCGACTTTCATGTTCTCTAGTGCTGAGTGGCCAGACGTGGCTGCCGCGGCGGTGAAGCCGACGCATTTGCGATCGCACCATCTATAGAAAACGCGCCTGCTCCGCGGATCATCAGAAATCCTGCGATCGCAAGCACCAGCAGGTGATACTCGAAACCCTCGCCTTTTTGCATGCCGCTCCAATTCATGAAAAAGCCGACGGATCTGTGAACGGTCCAAATGGCAACAAGCATGTTCGTTGCGATGCCGAGAGCGGCGATTCGAGTGAGGAAGCCCAGAATCAGTCCGAGTGAGCCGAAGAACTCGGCACAAATCGCCAGAAAGGCGAGCGGCTTGGGAATATGCAGTGTGCTGTTCATGTAACCCACTGTCCCAGATACGCCGAAGCCTCCGAACCAACCGAGCATTTCCTGCGCTCCATGTGCGAAGAAAACGACTCCCAGAACGAGCCTTAAAAGGGCCACCGGCGTGCTGTCGTCGGTGGCAAAAAGTCTGTTAAGCATATGTGGTCTCCTTTCCAGTCTGCTTATGAGGTCAACTTTTCGCGTACGCAGGCGCCAGGTTGCGCTGTGCCCAATCCGAAAAGTCGATGAATCCTGCCGGGTACAACGCGTTCGCGGCGGCAATCCGCGACTCGCTTTTTGGGCCGAAGTACGTGCACTGCTCGAAGTACTGAAACGTCTCCCGTATTTCGGCCGCTCCTGGGAAGAACGTGTCGTAGACATCGGCGGGCACCTGCTGCACCTGAAGGTCGTGGCCCTGCGCGTTCAGCGTGCTGACGAAGTCGTTCCACGAGTACACGCCGCCGCACACGGCGAGATAGCTCCCGTTGGGATGCTTGTCGCCGGCGGCGAACGCCGAGGCAACGGCCCGTCCGAGATCGTTCACGTCACCGGCGTGTATCACCCGCGCCGCGGGATCCATGGGGACTGCCCAGCCGCGCCCGCCATTCGGCAACGGCTGCGGCGCCAGTAGCCCCAAAAAGTTTTGAAAGTAGAACGGCGCCTGCACGAACGTATGGCGCGGAAACCTCGACGCCTCGACCGCAGCGTCCACTCGCGCCTTACCCGTGAAGTGCGGAAGCTTGAGCCGCCCGCCGCTTAGTTTTTCGGCATCGGGAAGCGTCGACCAGATGACGTGTTGAACACCGGCCGCGCGCGCTTCCTTCACTGCTGCGATGCCGATCTCAGTTTCCCTCGGCATCTGCGTCGGGTCCCAGAAATTGGTGACGACGAACGCTCCGTAAGCGCCGTCGAAGGCAGCGCGCAGACTGCTCGGCTCGAGCAGATCGCCTTTCACCACCTCGACGCCGCGTTTCTCGAGCGCTGCGGCCAACTTGCTCGCAGGGTTGCGGCTGACGACGCGAACTGTGAATCGGCCGGAGGCCAGCAACGCGTCGACGACGCCGCCACCCTGCGCACCTGTACCGCCGATCACCGTAATGGTCTGCCCGGTCATGTTCGTCTCTCCTTTTCTACCTGCCATTGTTCTTGCGCTGCGGAAGTTCGGCGGAAGTGCCGAGTTTCCTGAGCAGCTCGATCAGCATCGCGCGCTCGGTCCTGGAGAGCCCAGTCGCCACAAAATCCATCGCCGTTTTGTGACTGGCGAATACTCTCGTCGCGTGCTCCTTTCCTCGCGGCGTCAGCCGGACGATGCGGGCCCTGCGATCGCTCTCGTGCGCTTCGCGCGTCACAAGACCGCGCGACTCGAGTCGGTCCACGGCGGTGGTAATCGCTCCGCTGGTGAGCTCGACGCGCCGGCCAATCTCGTTGACGGGCTGTGGTCCTTTGTGGAGCAGCATCTCCATGACCGCGAAGTCAGAGAGGCCGATGTCGGACGCCTCGATGCTGCGCGTCGCCAGGCGCTGTAGCGTACGATGCGCCTTCATCAGCACTAGCCAAAGGTGAGTGCCAGAAACGTCCGCTGCCTTTCTTGCTGCAACCGTCTTCATGCATATATCTTAATATCAAGATACTTGATGTCAAGAGACCTGGATATTCTCGTCGGCGTCGCCCGTTCGGCGACGCCGCATCAAGTCTTTAGGTCAGGATGGCTTGTTGAACA
>QHWF01000803.1 GCA_003222455.1 Acidobacteriota bacterium | reverse complement strand
GGTGTCGCCGGTGAGCGGCGCGCCCAACGGTTGCCACGCGGTTCCGTTGGTGTACTGCCGGTCCCAGGTGATGATGCGCGGGTCGACCGTCACGCGCAGCGTGCCGCGGCGGGGGATGTCGGTGCGCTCCACGGCCTGAGCGGCGAGGGCGGTGGTCGCGCTCGCCGCCACGACCAGGAGGAGGAGCAGCGGGAGAAGTGGCATCAGCGAAACGGCATCCGCCGATGAGCGGATGCCGTGTTCGCTACCCCATGGCGCGGGTTCGGTTCGCGTCAGGGAATCGCCTGGAGGGACGTGCCGTAAGCGAGGTTGATCACCTGGATCAGGCCGTTGGCAACGAGTTTGTTGGTGGCCGCACTGAGATGCACGCCATCGCACGTGAATGCCAGCCCGAACGGGCTGCCCGCCGCGCCGACGCCGGTGCAACTCGTGGCGGCGAAGTTGGGAAACGGTGCGACCTGGGCCGGGTCCAGGCGCAGCCCGGCCAGCGCGGCGTTGGGGTCGACGTACGGCCAGCCGCGCGCCGCTGCGCGGCTGCTGATGACGCTGTTGTACGCCGCTACCGTGGCGTGGATGTTCGCCAGCTCGTCCGGCTCGATGTTGTGGGCGTCGGTGCAGGACAGCGTGACCGGGCCGGCGCTCGCCTGCGCGATCAGTTCAAAACCATAGTGGAAGGGCACGAGCGTCGTGTCTCCGACGCCGCCGGCGGATTGCAGATTGCAGTTTGGGTCCACCGTCATCATCGGCGGCAGCTGCAAGTTCTGGTACGCCACCCAATAGGCGTAGCCGTACGAGAAATAGGGAACCCCGCTGACGTCGGGGACGCCGATGAGGATGCCACCCCGAATCGTCCCGACCCCGTCGAGCTTGCCGAGCAGCACGTCGTAGACGGCGGTGAAAAACACAACAGGCGTGATCTTCGCCGGATCGCCGGCGTTGATGGTATCAGTGGCCGCGCCGAGCACGTCGGTGACCCCAAACTCCACGGTGACGAACGTGGGATTGGCGCGCTCCAGGGCCTCGAACTGCGTCAGGCCGCCCAAGAAAAAAGTCGTCAGCGCCGTGGGGTTGCCGACATTGCTGGTCGCGTCCACGACCGACGCCCCCGGCACCGCCACGTTGTTGATGTACGGTGGGGGGATCGGCTGCGTCTTGCGCAGGGCACAGACCATGTCGTCGAACGTGTTCCCGACGCGGTGCGGCTTGCCGAACGTCGGGGACGCGGGGTTGCCGTCGATGAGAAGCACGTTGTCGATCGGCGGCCGGCAGCCGGGCCGGTTCATCAGCGGCTCGTAGAACGGCGTCTGCATCTGTCGCGCGAGCAGCACCGCGAACGACTGGACCTGCGTGCTGTCGTTGATCCCGTCCGACTGCCAGCCGGCCGTGATCGTCGTGCCCATCGACACGTAGCTCGCGAACAGCGGGTCGATGGGCGTCAGGCCCGCCGGGTGGAAGAGGTCGTCGTTGCTGCAGGCCGCGACGGCGAGCAGGAGGCCGAGAGCCGCCGCAGCGTTACCGCGAATCGTCCGGAGCATGGCGCTCAGTCTCTCTGTCCGAAGGTGTAGGCCACGCCGACGCCCAACAGGTGCGCGTGGAGGCTGTACAGCCCGGTGTTGCCCACAGCTTGGGAGAACACGCGGCCGCGGCGGTCGTTCTGCTTGATGTACTGATAGGCGAGATCGGCGTGGAGCCCCGGCGTCAGCTGATACCCCAGGCCGACGGTCACTGCGTTGCGGTCGTTCTCCGGCAGGAGCGGCGTCACGAAATCGGTGGGCTCCGCCGCCGTGTGGTACAGGTAGCCACCCCGCAGGGTCAGCTTGGAGGACCGCTGGTATTCCGTCCCGATGCGGAAGCCGTGGGTGTCTTTGTTGTTCGGCGTGAGCGTGAAGTCGGGGGTCGAGTTGTCGGCGGCGTCGAAGTCGACCGTCACGGAGTGGAACGCCCCCCATCCCACGTACTGATAGTCGGCCATCAGCGTCCAGTTGTCGCGGAGCTTGTAGGCGAACCCGATGCTCCCCTGCTGCGGCAGCGTGAGGTGGGTCGAGGCCTTGTGAGGCCTGGTGGCATCGAGCGGTTGCCCGGCAAGGAACTGGCCAGCGACCACTTGATCGACGGGGAGCGAAGCGTCGGGCGGCAACCCCAGCGGAACATTGAGGGGGTTGAACGGCGGCAGGATCAGATTCGTGAGGATCGGACTGAAACTCGCGTCGCCGTTGTAGGTGATCGTCTTCCGCGTCAGCCAGTGCGCGCCGATGCTCAGCCGGTCGCTGACCTTCAGGATGGCGCCGAGATTCACCGCGAAGCCGTTGCCGTCCGCCGTGAGGTGCGAATCCGCGAAGTCGGTGCCCGTCGGGATCCCGAGTGCCGCGAACGAGATCTGCCCTGTGGCAAACCGCTCCGAGAGATCGACGCGCTGGTTCAACTCGACCGAGCCGTGAACGTAGGCGACACCGAGGCCGACCTTGAGCCGCGGGTCCACCTGGTAGGCCACGGTCGGCTGCACGTAGATCGACCGGATCTTGGTGTTGTAGCCCAGAAAGCGTCCCTCGAAGCCCGCCGTGGGCCACTTGGTCTCGAGGCCGTAGGGGACGTACAACCCGACGCCGAGCGTGACCTTTGGAGTGATCGCGTGCGTCACGAAGCCGCTGGGGACGGGGATGATGGGGTCGTCGAGATCGGTGC
>QHWF01000137.1 GCA_003222455.1 Acidobacteriota bacterium | reverse complement strand
GACGTGCCGGCCGATCCGCCGCGAGAGATACTGGGCCAGCCGAACCGCGTGTTCCCTGGCGAAGGCATCGCGCCGCTGCGACGCCTCGTGGACGCGCTGAAACGAAAGCAATATGCCGGCGCCGTCTCGCTCGAGATGTTCAACCCGGCGATCCAGGCGATGGATCCCTATCTGGTCGCCATGCGCGCCCGCGCCGCCATCGAGCCGCTGATTGGGTAGTGAGCCCGGCCCCAGTAAATGTTTGGACTAGAGCGACCGTCACGATCGAACACAAAGGCCGCAAAGGACGCAAAGAAGAACAGTATTTCTTAGCGGCCTCCGCGGCGTCTGCTTTCCAACGGCGGCTTCGGTTAGTCGGACACGTCCTAGCAGCCCGTGGTGAAAGTCCGCCTGCATTCGGCCGGCGATGCATCCCCGCCGCCCTCGGTGCCGCGCCTGACTTTCACCACGGGCTGCTACGCCACCTCAAAGCAGATCGATACGGAAGATGTATCCGTGCGTCGGGCTTTTGTTCTCCGGCCAGCCGGGATGGATGCCTGCATCACAACTGTAGAGCGCGCCATCGTGCCAGGCGAGTCCATGCGGATCCGGATCCGACTCTGAAAACTGAACCCTCTCGAGAGCGCGGCCGGTCTCGGCCTCGTATTTGATGAGCCCGGCTCCCTGTTCGTTGCCGGTCACCATCCAGATGGCATCTTTCACCCAGGCCGTGCCGTGCGCCCTCGGCACGTTGTAGGGGATGAGGAACTCCGGCTCCCACGTCTTCGCGTCCACTCGAAGAATTCCCCGCAGTCGTAATGCGGCGATCCAGATCTTTCCCTCCACGTACTCCACGCCGTGGCAGCCGCCGCCGCCCAGAGGGATCTGGCGATGCGTGATGGTCTTCGAATTCATGTCGGTCTGAAAAATACCGTTCGGCGCCGCGTTCGCGCCCATCCAGACATAGCCGCCGCCCACGCCCATGCCGCTGGTGTTTTTCGATTCCGTCTTCACCGTTTTCAGCAGCTTCCCCTGCCAGTCCACGAGACAGGCGTTATCCGATTTCTGCTCGGCAATCCACAAGCCTTCGGGTGCCACCGCAATCGCATTCGGATAACCTTCCGGACTCTTGAACAGCGGTGTCGTCTTCGTCTTGCGGATCGGCAGCGGCGATGCAGCCGGGGCGGCAGCGCCGGGACGTTCCTGGCCGGCTGGCGCGGCCTGTGCCTCAGCGAGCCGCGTCCCGAGCAGGCCGACGCCGAGGCTTCCCAGAAATTCTCGCCTTCTTGTATCCATGGCCTGCCTTCCTTCCACGCGAATTTGACGGTTTGACTTCAATCACCAGACTAGCAGATCAGCCGATCACCGGGCCCAGTCATCCTGGCGGTTCGAGACAGAACATCTGCTCCCGTCGATCAGCGCGCCAGCGGGTCAGGTCGAACCTGAAAGTGCAGCAGCTTCCCCCTGGTCCCCTTCCCCCCTTCGATGTGCCACACGAAGTGCGTCCCGTAATTCGCCCAGACTCCACGGCCTTTCCAGCCGGCGTTCGGATCGTCGATGCGGCCGTCGAGCCCGCGCGAGTAGAAGCCGAGCGGATACGGGACGCGCAGCGTGATCCACTCCTTCGTTTGCGGATTCAGGACGAGCAGCGAATCGGAGTTCGATCCGGTGGCCATCGGCATGTTCTCGCCGAGACCGAGCGCGTTGTATTGATCGACCCAGTTGTAATAATGAAATTCGGCGGGAATGTCGGTCCCCTTCAACTTCGGACCCGTGGTCTGATAGAGCGTCCAGCCCTCCGGGCACTGGTTCCCTTCTTTCATGTCCGGGCCGCTGAAGACCTTGCACTTCCGGCGATCGAAGCTGGCCAGATGGCTGCTCGCGGCGAGCGCCGTCCAGATCACGCCGTGGCGATCGACGTCGATACCGCGTGGATCGAGGCCAGGGTCGGGCACGCGATAGATCTCGGCCTTGCACGTGGACGGCGGATTGTCGCCGCGCTCGACGCGCACGAGGAACCCGGGAAATTCCTCCGACGCGCCCCACAGCGAATGATCCACCGGGTTGGCGATGATCGAGTACAGGCTGTAGCTGACTTGCGTATCGAGCTTCGGATCGAACGTGGTCGGCTGCGCCGCGCCGCGGCCCCGACCGCCGGCCTGCCGATTCCATGGCCGCGTGATTTTGCCGTCGCCATTCGTGTCGAGCACCTGCCCGCACCAGCCAACCGCCTTCTGTTCATCGTGCGTCTGCTCGTACACCTTCGTGTCCACCCAGCCGACGATGGGACCGGTCAGTTCGTTGAGATAGAGCGTTTCGTCGGCATCGGTATCGAATTGCAGGTGGTGCGTGCTGTAGCACGTGTCGATCAGCGTGAACTCCTTCGTGCCGGGATCGTAGAACGACACCTGGCGGAAGCTCTGTTGCAGCGGGAACCACTCCGCAAACTTGTTCTGCGGGTTGCTGCACCAGGGGGCGTTCTGGTTCGGACGGATCTTCGACGTCATCCAGACGCGCCCCTTGCTGTCCATCATGGGGTTGTGCGGATCGGCAGGGTTGTACGGAGGGTTGCCCCAGAGATGCTCGTCGCCCCACCACAGCGACGGACGATTCGGCTTCGGAAAGCGCGACGGGACGTCGGCGCGCGGCGCGCGGGTCGGAATCTCCATTTCGAATGTACTGTGCTCTTTTGGATCCAGCACGACCAGTGAGCCATGGCCGGCGGACACCGCGTAGACGCGACCGCCGGCATTGACTCGCGGGTTGTTCTTCGACGTGGAGATTTCGTCGTGCATGAACGAGTGATCGGAACCCCAGTCCCACAACGTCACCACCAGATTGCGTTCGATGCCTTTCGGCCGCGGCGGCGCCGGCGGCACGTCGCCTTTGGCGATGCGATCGGTCCAGTCGGCCAACGCACGGGTGGTCCGCGGCATGCCCATATTGGTGAGCGCGCCGTACATCGCGTTGCCGCGCACGCCGGTGCCGAGACGCCATTCCCACGCGTCCGCGGACGCTTTCATATCCGGCTTCGCCTTGAAGACATGATCGAGGCTCCGCGTCAGTCGATTCCCGAGCTGATGACAGAAATTGCAGTCCGACTTCAGGCGGTACACCCAGTGGTTCTGCGTCAGCATCGCCGGGCCCAGTCCGTTGCCTTCACCTCCAGTACCGGGGAATTCACTCCTCGCCGGCGGCTCGAGCAGGGAGAGCCAGTAGTCGCCGGGATACACCTTCGCCGCTTCCTGTGGGGTCTGGGCCAGCGTCGCCTGCAACGTCACCGCGTCGCTGCGCGGCTTCATCTGCACCGGCTTCGAATCGACCAACCCGTATCCCCTGACCCACACGCTGTAGCTCGCGCTCGGGAGCTGGGGCAGCACGAAACGTCCCCGATCGTCGGTGACGACAATCTTGATGAAATTCGTCGGCAGGTCCCTGGTTTCCGCGATGACCCAGACGCCAGCTTCAGGACCGTGGCTGCTCTGGACGACGCCGGTGATGTAGTCGGGAACGTCGCGCGCCTGAAAGGCCCCCGCTACGGGCATCAGGGCGTTCGCCGCAGACTCGAACACGCGCGCTGCGGGCGCGAGGACGCGCGCTCCGGGATCAACGGTGATGAGACTCGCACCTGCTGCACACAGTGCGCAGGCAACCATTGAACGCGCTGACGGCTTCATACGGATCTCCTCGCGGGCTCCGAGCGCGACGTTCAGACCCGCCCTGCATCCGACGCAACTTCAGATTCAGCGCTGGCAGTATAGGCACGCGTCCCTATTGGCGCAACACTCCTCCATCACCCGCGTCCATCAACAGGCGGGCAACGGCGGCAGCCGGTACAGCGCGCGCCGCGGCCGATCCAACGTCGCCGGCCAGGTCGTGGATCGCGAGACCGGTCTCCTGCGCAGCGAAACGGGCGAGAAAGGACCCGTGACCCGAGATCACCGCCAACCTAGGACGGGGAACACCCAGCCCACGCGCAACCTGGCGAAGACCTGCTGCGATCTGTCGCACCTGGGTGCGGCTTGCGTGATCGGCAATCGCCGTAATGTCGGCGTCGCCCAGCGTCTCCCGATCGGCACAGACCATGCGGGCCAGCCTGGCGGCCGCGTCGTCCCGATCGCGCCCGCGGCCGTCCGGCGTGTCGCACGTGTAGTCGCTCTGGTCGATGTGTCCCAACCACAGGTGAACATCAGCCGCTACGGCGAAATGTTCGGCCGCCACGCGGCACCGGCCTACGCTGAGCGTCACCCACCGGACAATCGCGGCAACCGGTGTCCGCAGCGCGCCGGTGTAGACGAGCTCCCCGCTGAGGAGACGCGCCGTATCCGTTCGTCCGCGGGCCGCCACGCGACCACCGACAATCGGAATGATGTCGGTTGTCGTGCTGCCCACGTCGAGGAACAGCGCCTGAGGAAAGCTACGCGCCACGAGCATCGCGCTGGCCACCCAGTTCGCGGCGGCAACGTCCTCCGGTCGATTTCGTGCTTCCGCCACCGACCGGAATTGGCCGTCGGTCCCGAACACCCACGGATCGACATCGGGGAACGCCGTTCGGAACGCATCGAGCACGAACCCCACGCCTTCCCGCTTCGTGGCGAAACAGTCCGCCAGCTCCGCGGTCATCGTAATCCCCATCGTCTGCGCTCTGCCGAGGCGATCGTGAATCTCGTTGAGTATGGTGGGCAGTCGCTGAGGCTCGCGCCAGAGCGCGAACGGGCGTTCGATGATCTCGGCATCGGCCTGATTGCTGTCTCGAAGGCACGCAGCCTTGATGTTCGCACCGCCAACGTCCCATCCGAGAATCGATCCATTCATTAGTCGTTGGTCATCAGTCGTTGGTCATTGGTCGTTGGTCATTGGTCGTTGGTCGATCGCACAGGATTCGACCAGCGGCATCGAAGCGGACGCTCCGCCATGGCGCGGGTGGCGACGGAAGGGATCCGGAACATGCGGCGAGCGCCAGCGCCGCGATGTTCCCGTCGATGGCGATCCGCGCACCAAGATAGGCGGTGGTCAGCCGCGGATTGACCTCGATGACCACGGCGTCCGATTCCGTGAGCACGAGATCGACCCCGATATAGCCACGGAGTCCGGGCAGGGCGCGACACGTGCGCAGCGCGGCGTCGACCGCGCGTTCCGCGAGCGGATGCTCGAGCGGTGTCGAGCCGCCACAGTACGAGAACGTGAACGAGGTGCGCACCGACTGGCGATTGGTGGTCAGCGCCACGGCTCGCCGTCCGTCGGCGAGGAGCGACACGCTCGCAGCCGTGCCCGGCACGTACTGCTGGACCAGCAGCGATCCGCGCGCGGCGTGGCAGCGGTTGGCGTCGATCGCGCGATTCAGGTCGCGCGCGTTGCGGACCAGGCACACCCCGGCGCACCCGGCCCCTCTTGCCGGCTTGACGACGAGGGGATAACCGATGGCCTCGGCGACAGATTTCGAATCTGCATCGGCGCGAAGGACGCCCGTGGCCGGATGGCTGACGCGATGGTGCGCGAGCCGTCGCGGCAGGGCTGCCTTGTCAGACGCGCGCCGGATCGCCGAAGCACCAGGACCAAGAATGATTGTGCCCATCCGCTCGGCTCGCGCGGCAAGATGTTCGAGGCAGCCGTCAATTTCCGGCGCCACGAGCCACACCGCATCGGCGGTCGCGATCAGCGCATCAAGTTGCCGGTCAATTCGGTCGGCGAGCAACGTCACGACCTCGACGCCCGCTGGCGCGGCGAGCGGGAATCGAGCGTCGGCCGTCGTGATGATCTGGTGATGGCGAATCGCGGCGAGATCGGCGACCAGTGCCGCCAGCATCGCCGCGCCTTCCCGCGCGAGTGACGGCGTGACCGCGCGCCCCGCGAGGCCGCCGCCGCTGACGAACTCGTGGACCAGAATCCGCATCGCGACCGCTGATGTCCTAACGAGCTACCACAGAGGACGCGGAGGTTCAATCCCGCCATTCGCCCTTCGACTACCCTCAAGCCGTCCCGAGCGACGTAGGGACGACCCTACTCAGGGCAACCCGAGCTTCGTCGAGGGCCGAAATGTAACAGGATTCTTCCTCCGTGTCCTCCGTGTCCTCCGTGGTTGGATTGTCATTTTCTCCAATCCTTCGTCACGACAACAGCGCGTGCAGATGAAACTGATGCTTCCCGAGCTTGCCGCCGTAATTGCCGGCGGTGATCTCGACCACCCCAGGCCGGCACGCGGCGTCGATGCCGGTGCGGAGCGCGTCCTCGATCGCCTGATGGTCGAGACCGTCGACGACGATTTCGAGCACCGAATTCACGCCGTCGGGCAATTGGGTCGTCACATCGTCTCTTGCGCGCAGCGTCGGACAGTACGCGTCGTTGGTCGATGCCACCAGCTTCTTGTAGTGTTTCGCACCAATCTTGCTGCCGGCCCGCACGACGCCGCCGGGGAACGGAAGGACGACGCCGGCGGTCCGCCGCATGACGGCAACGGCCGCCTCCGCCGCTTCCAGAGCGGCCGGTTGATCCTGCGCCAGGATCAGGAAGTTGCCGCCGCCAATCGCTTTCTGAACGCCGAACGCCTCCTGGACCAGAAACTCGCCTTCCATCACAGGAATCCTCCAGTAACGCCGGCCGTCCAGGAATTTACTCGATTGGTAGCGGTCGCCGAAGTGACGGAGCAACCCGCCCACGATCACTCGATCCGGCGCCTCAGGCAGACCGTCGAAGCATGCCGTGGTGGGACATGTGAGGACCGTCTGCCCGACTCTGTCCAGCAGCCGCGCCGCAAGACCTTCGACGTCGAACCCGAAGAGCAGCACGCTGACTCCAGGCCGGCCATCCGGCGTGTGGTGCGACACGAGGTCGGCCTCGATCCCGGCCTCGACCTTGCAGCCGATGACCGACGTCGCGAAGCCGGTCATCGACTGCGCCGCCGTGTGCGCCCAGCGGGGAGATGCCGCGGTGATCAGCACGCGCGCGGCGCGCATGTCGAAGGCTTCGGCGAAGGTGTCGACAATCCTTACGCCGCGCCGTTCCATACAAGGATTTCTCCTTTGCCTGGCACCGCCGCGTCACCGGTGTATCGCTGATAGCTTGCGTCGGCGGGCAATGCGAGCCCGAACGCTGACAGATATCTCGCGTAGAGCCGCAGGAATGTCGGATTGTACGTTGACGCATACCCGAACGTCGGCAGGAGCTGAAGCGGCGTCAGCGACACGATGGTTCCACGATTCATCCATGCGCCGGTCCGAAGCTCGGCTCCGCCGCACAAGACGATGGTGCCGCCCTTCATCTGCAGTCCGGCAAAGTCCCTCGCCGGCTTGCCGACGACGATGGTCCCGCGCTTCATCCGCATGCCGACTTCCAGGCCCGCGGAGCCATCGACGATCACCGTGCCGTCCGTCATGCCCGACAGGCTGCCGCGATACGCCGCTCCGACCTGCCCGCCGGCATTCCCGTGCACGCGAATAACGCCGCCGGACATCTCCGCGCCGAGCCAATCCGACACGTCGCCTTCCACCTCGATCGCGCCGCCCTTCATGTAGGCGCCGACGTGCATACCGGCCCGGCCCCGAATCGTGATGCGGCCTCTGGTCATCCCGCGTCCAATCCACTTGACTCGTCCCGCGTCGCCGTGGATTTCGAGTCGATCGCTCGCTTCGCCGTCAACCGTGAAGAAGTCGTCGACCTGGCGCTGCCGCTTCCCCAGGTAAACCGGGAGCCGCCGGATCTCTTCGTTGGTCAACTTCATGGTGACGTCGGGCGAAAGCATTTCGGCTTCGAGGGGAACCGAGGGCTCTTCCTTCAATGTAAGCGTAATCAAGGTTCAACTCTCAAGGCTCAACTCTCAATTTCTCAAGAGACTCTTGAGAGTTGACCCTTCAGAAGTTGAGCGTTGATTCATCCGCACGACCGTATCTCCGGATGGCGCAGCCGTTCGATCTCCACGGGATAGTTGTCGAACGAGATCGTATAGACCTTCTGAAACAGCGGGCGCAGGTAGTCCTCGATGTGCTCGTCACAGGCGGGATGAACGATGAACTCGCGCCCATTCGTGACGTGACGCACGTCCCCTTCTTCGACGACGACCTCGCCGCCTTTGATCACGTAGCGCGGATAGGAAAACAGAAAGCCGTGATCCGGCCGCTCCGCGTAGATCGTCACGTCCGCATCGGCCCCGACTCCCAGGTGGCCCTTCCGCGTCAGTCCGAGTGAGCGCGCCGGGCCGGCGGACGTGATGACGGCGATCTCCGACAGCGTGTACTCTCGATCGAGGTCGGGGAGCACGATGCGATCTCTGGCCCTTTGCGGAAGCTTCTTGATTTCCTCCTTGCGGAATTCGACGTCCATCAGCAGACGGATGATCTCCGGGTAGCGCCAGAAGGCGCCGCCGTTCGGGTGGTCCGTGGTCAGGAACATACGCCACGGATCGTCAATCAGCAGGAGCAGCTCGAGCCCCGCCGCCCACTGCACCGCGTTCACCAGGTTCCGATCCTTGTACACGTAAGGAACGATTCCGCACCCGGTCTCGTTCTCGACGTCGAGATTGCCCCACTTGTGACCGGTGAGCTGATACAGCAGGTGCTGCCACGGACCGTCCGCGGTAATCGTGACCGCGTCTCCGAACAGCACCGCGCCGGCGTCGGCGGTGAGGTTCTCGTGTGCGTTGAACGCGTCGGCAATCCGAGCCGACTCGGAACGCATCGTGCTCCAGTCATCGCCGCCGTAGGCGTGGAACTGCAGATGGGCAAGGTGCGCCCGGCGTCCGTCCAGCACATTCATCGTCTCGATGGTCGTGGCGGCGTTGCCGGGAATACCGAGATTGTTGCAATGGAGATGAAGCGGGTGCGGGAGGCGCAGATCGTCGACCATCGTCGCCAGGCTCGCGATGATCCGGGCCGGCGTCACCCGGTGGTAGCCTTCGATCGGCTCGAGCAAGGCGCTCGCGTTCTTGCCCCACTTCCAGGCGGCGACGCCTCCGGGATTGACGGCCTTCACACCGTAGGCCTTCGCCGCCCAGATCATCCACGCCACCACGTGCCGCGCCCGTTCCTCCTCGCCGGTCTCGAGGAGATCGAGCACCAGCTCGTTGTTGGCCATCAGCACGAGCGCGGTCTTGTCCACAATGGGGATGTCGTGCAGCTCCTCGTGCGTGTGTCTGGCGGACAGGATCGGCACCGCCGCCTCGTTCACCGTCGTCCAGCCCATGCCGGCATACAGATAGCCGGTCGCGAACGTCGTGGGGGTCATGCCGCCCACGCCGGCGCGGCGGTCTGGCGCGTACAGAAATTTCCGGGCGATGCGCTGGTTCTCGGGAACGAGCCCGCGCGCGAAGTTGAGGGCGCCGCCGGCGACGTGCGTGTGGACGTCGACACCGCCGGGGAACACGATCATGCCGCTCGCATCGATGGCGCGATCGTCCTCCGCAGGCTCCGCGTCAGCGACGATACGGCCATCGGCGATGCAGATGTCTTTGACGATGCCGTCGATGCCGTTGGCCGGGTCGTAGACGGTCCCGCCGCTGATTCGAAGCATTGAACTCATTTCAGCCACGATCAACGCAGAACTCGCGGAACCCGCAGAGAAACCGGTTGTGTTCTGCGCGTTCTGCGGTCTCTGCGTTGAATGTCGTGTTGTGTCGCGACGAATTCCGAATTCCGAATTCCTAATTCTTCATTGCTACCGCGTGGCGGATTCGCCGGATCACATCTTCGTCGGTCGGGTAC
>QHWF01000802.1 GCA_003222455.1 Acidobacteriota bacterium | reverse complement strand
TTCAACATTGTGGACGCCACCATATTCGAAGGCCTTCAGGATCTGCTCGCTCGAATGGGCGCCAGCCCGAGCCTGCGCGTCGTGGTATTCGAGAGCGCGAATCCTGACTTCTACCTTGCCCACTTTGATTTGACCGGCAAGACAGGGAACATCACCACAGCGGTCGGGCCTTCCGGCCTCCCGATTCTGATGGATACGTTCGTCCGTCTCACCAAGTCCCCGGTGGTCAGCATCGCGAAGATCCGGGGCTGTGTCCGGGGCGTGAGCAGCGAGTTCGTCCTCGCCTGTGACATGCGCTTCGCGTCGCGCGAGAACACGCTACTGGGCCAACCCGAAGTCGGGGTGGGAGTGCATCCCGGCGGCGGCGGTACGGAACGCCTTCCGCACCTGGTTGGCCGGGGCCGCGCGCTCGAAATCGTTCTCGGCGCGAACGACTTCGACGGCGACACCGCGGAACGATACGGATACGTTAACCGGGCACTTCCGGACGCTGAACTGGACGGCTTCGTCGATGCGCTCGCGCGCCGGATCGCCTCGTTCGACCGGCGTGCTATCGCGGCGGCGAAGAATCTCATTAACCAAGTCTCGTTGCCGTCCGCCGACCGGCTCCTCGACGCCCTCAACTCCTTCCAGACCGCGCTGACGTGGCCTGAAACGCAGCAGCGAATCCAAGCTCTGTTAAAGGGCGGACTCCAACGGGAAGGCGACTTCGAGAAGCGGTGGCCTGCGCTGCTCGGTACGCTCCTCGAGACGTAGTCATCGTGTGGCGATCCGCAGCCTCGCCGAACTGGCAAATTAACCGTGCCAATCACCACAACATACAAACCGTCCCAACAAGGAAGCGATCGAACACCGTCAGCGTGGTGGCAAGATCTCTATCCCTCGTCGCAGCCGCCAAACCACGAGCAAGGTAGGTTGGGCGACCGCGAAATATTGCCCCCGCCGTTGCCAATCCTACGCATAGGACGCCGCACGGCAGAGTCCAGCTCAGGGTAGCTTGTCGAAAAATAGATATAGGGCGGCAATCTGGCCGTCGCGGACAATGATGAAATCAGTCCCGGCGTAAGCCGGCGCCTCACCAGCGCGGCCCGATACCCATTGGATCCGCCCGCCATTGCCCAATTCCTCGGGCCCGGCAATTGGCTGATATCGAAAGTCAGGGTGAGTAGCCTTGATCGCGCCAGCGACGCGATCGATCTCGTCGCGGCCACGGTAGACGCCCCTGGGCTCGTAGAACGCGCAATCTTCGGTGAAGATCTCGTCGATGGCCGCGCGCCGACGCGCGAGGTCGCTTTCACCGAAGACGTCGTGAAGATTGCGGGTCAGCAAGGCCGATATGCTGTGGGACATGGCTTGTCTCCTCTCGGCATCGAGTGCGGCTTGGAGGGCAGTCCTTCTCGGACGTTCCTGCCCCTCCAGGCCGAACCGGGACTGGTCGATGGATGGCTCCGCCCCCCGGATACAGGCCAGCGGCGTCACGCGACGCGTTCACGGCGGCCTCGGACTCGGCCTCGCCATCGTTCGTCACCTCGTCGGGCTCCACGGTGGCACCGTCAGCGCCGACAGCCGGGGCGAGGGCCAGGGCGCCACGTTCACCGTCCGGCTCCCGATGATGGTGGTGGCGGTCGGAGTCGCCGAGCGCCCGACCCCCCATGGCGCTGAGCAGCTGTGGCTGGACGGCATCAAGGTTGTCGTCGTCGAGGACGACGCCGACGCCGCCGAGATGGTCGCCACCGTGCTGCGGCAGCATCGGGCAGAGGTCATCACGACGAGCACCGGTGAGGCAGCGTTGAACATCCTCGCTGACTATGATCCCGACGTTCTCGTGTGTGACATCGGCCTTCCGGGAATCGATGGATACGCGCTCATGCAGCGGGTGCGCGAAATGGAGCGCGCGCGCGGGCGTCGGTTCGTGCCGAGCGTCGCGCTGACGGCATTCGCGAGCGAAGAGGAGCGGCAGCGAGCGGTGTCAGTCGGCTACCACATCCACGTCAGCACGCCGGTCGAGCCCGATCGACTTGTCGAGGCCATCGCCCAGGTCGTCGCCCGCCCACGCTGACGCCTCTCGCCCGCGCGCGACCGGTGGACCCGCGGCATCCTCGGCCTCCCAGCTTCTACTCGTGGAGTACCTGATGCACGAA
>QHWF01000136.1 GCA_003222455.1 Acidobacteriota bacterium | reverse complement strand
CACACCGGCAGCCGCCGCCCGCCATGAGGTCGAGCCGATCCTCGCCCGTCTGACGCGCGCGAGCACCGACGTCGTCCTGGTTGCGGCCAGCGTCATGGATGCGCTGAGTCCCGTGAAATCGCCAAGTGGAATCGTTGCGCTCGCGGACCGGCCCGCTACCTGTTCCCGCCGCATGTACGACCGCGCGAGCCCGCTCGTCCTGATCGCCGTCGACGTGCAGGATCCGGGCAACGTCGGCGCCATCGTCCGTGTCTCGGAAGCCGCCGGCGCCGACGGTGTGATCGCCGGCGGCGCCTGCGCCGATCCCTTCGGTTGGAAGTCGATCCGCGGATCGATGGGCAGCGCGCTGCGCCTGCCCCTCGCCGTGCAGCGCGACGCCGGCGCCGCGATCGCCGAAGCGCGTCAGCACGGTTGCCGCATCATGGCCGCCGTGCCGCGCGACGGTCGATCGATGTTTCAGGTGGATTATGCCGGCCCTGTGGCGATCCTGATTGGCGGCGAAGGAACAGGCCTCCCGGCGTCCCTTTCGGCAGGCGCCGACGAACGTGTGACGGTGCCGATGCAGCCGGCGGTGGAGTCGCTGAACGCCGCGGTCACGGCGGCGCTGATCGTCTACGAAGCGTTCCGGCAGCGATCTGCTAGGGGCCCGTCCGGGTAATACTGATCGCACCACGGCGGACGCGGAGGACAGGAGGAAAAATCCTGCTCCTTCGGGATTGAGCCTCCGCGTCCCCCGCGTCCTCTGTGGTGGCTACAGACAGACTGAAATGGACTCGCTCTTCCCTGACGCCCAGCCACGGCAATCGAAGGCCGCTCCCGCGCCGTTGGCCGAGCGCATGCGTCCGCGCACGCTGGACGAGCTCGTCGGTCAGGAGGAATTGCTCGCGCCGGGCAAACCGCTGCGCGAAGCGATCGATCGGGATCTGCTGCAGTCCATCATCTTGTGGGGCCCTCCGGGCACGGGCAAGACAACGCTCGCACGGATCGTCGCCGACACCACCAAGGCGCGATTTGTTGCGTTCAGCGCCGTGCTCTCGGGGATCAAGGAGATCCGCGACGTGATGAGCGGCGCCGAACGCCTGCGCAAAACCGGCGGCCGCCGCACGATCGTGTTCATCGACGAGATCCACCGGTTCAACAAGGCGCAGCAGGACGCCTTCCTGCCGCGCGTCGAAGCCGGCGACATCGTCCTGATCGGGGCGACCACCGAGAATCCCTCGTTCGAGGTCAATGCCGCGCTGCTCTCGCGCTCCAAGGTGTTCGTCCTCCGGGGGCTCACGGCGGACGAAATCGTGGTGATCCTGGAGACTGCGTTGCGCGATCCGGATCGCGGGCTGGGCGGCGAACACGTGGCGGTCGAGCCCGACGCGCTGCGGGCCATTGCGATACATGCCAACGGCGACGCCCGGGTCGCGTTGAACCTGCTCGAACTGAGCGTGGCCGCGGCTGGCGCGATTGGCGGTGAACGGCGCGTCGACGTGTCGCGAGTGGAGCAGGCGATTCAACGCCGGACCCTCCTGTACGACAAATCGGGTGAAGAGCATTACAACCTGATCTCCGCTCTGCACAAGTCGATGAGGAACAGCGACCCGGACGCGTCGGTGTACTGGCTCGCGCGCATGCTCGAAGCCGGCGAGGATCCGCTGTACATTGCGCGGCGGCTCGTGCGATTCGCGTCCGAAGACGTCGGCAATGCCGACCCGCAAGCGCTGACCGTCGCGGTTGCCGCGAAGGATGCGGTCCACTTCATCGGCATGCCCGAAGGGAATACCGCGCTGGCGCAGGCCGCGCTGTACCTTGCCACGGCCCCCAAGAGCAACGCCGTGTACGAGGCGTACGCTCACGCCGCCGAAGATGCGCACAAGGACGTCGCGCAACCGGTGCCGCTCCATCTGCGCAATGCGCCGACGAAACTCATGAAAGATCTCGCCTACGGCAAGGGCTACAAGTACGCGCACGACGAAGCGGATGCCGTCGCCGACATGTCCTGCCTGCCGCCGGCGCTCGAAGGCCGCCGGTATTACGAGCCGGCCGGACGCGGATTCGAAGGTGAGATCAAGCGGCGCCTGGACGGCTGGGAGGAGATCAAGCAGCGGCGCCGAACGACCGACTGAACAGATTCTCGATCGCGCGTTTGCCGTTCGCCTGGATTTTCCGCGTGCCGGTGCCGGTGAAATGCACGTGCGTGATCAACGGGGCATCGGCGGAACTGCGCTTCTCCCAGTCCTCTCCAGTCCAGTTGAACCAGCTGTTCTTCGCCTGATCGAAGACGTACAGCGGCTTGTTGCAGAGTTTTGCGAATTCGGCGCCCCACCCTGTCCCGCCGCGCACGGTGCTGTCGTCCAGGATCGTGCCGATCACGTAGATCTCCTGCCCGCTGTTCACCTGAAACCAGAGCGTTTGCAGCACCTTGCGGAGCGTCGGCGAATCGGTGTACCGGCGGTGCATCAGCTTCGAGATATACGTCAGGCTGACGTCGCCCGCCTGCAATTCCTCGTGATTCAACACCCGCACGCCGCGCTGCCGTGCGAGTTTGTGCCCCTCGAACGTGAAATTGACCTCTTCGATCCCGTGCCGCTCGGCGCACGCGCCGAATTCGCCCTCGGCGCCCGCGGCGCCGCCGCTGAACAGGATGGCATCAGCTGAGTTCATTTGTATCGCTCCATGCGGTCTGCGATCATAGCATCCACGATGATGCGCTCAGGTCGCCGCCACCGCGCGGGTGAATCGGTCGAAGATTACTGCCGCGCGTGCAAAACGGATCGCATGCACACGGTGATCGCGGCCGATGAAGAGGGCCGGCCGATCCGCGTCGACTGCGGCTTCTGCCACAGCGAACACAACTATCGTGGCGGGCCGCGGGTGCCGTCGACGGGGCCCGCCGCTGCGCCTCAACGAACGAACGTGCGAAGCGAGTCGTATGGCGGCGGCGTGGGCGCGCGCGCCGTGCGGGCGCCGGCGCGGGCCGATCGTGAGCCGTTTCCGACCGTGAGCGAGCGCGAAAGGACGAGTCCGCCAATGGCCGTCGATCAGGATACCGACATCGAGCTGCTGCTTCGCCGGATCATCCGTGAAGAGACCGGCATTACGCCGGTTGTGCCGTCCGATAAATGGCGTGGCGGAACGCTTGTGCTTCGCCCTGGGACGGCCGGCCTGCAGGAAAGAACGTGGCCCATCGAAACGTTCTTTCACAAAATCGTCATGCTGCGAAATCGATTGCGGACACTGGAACAGCAGGTCAATGGCTCGGAGTTGCCCGACGATCAGAAGGTGAAGTTGCAGGGCTATATCAGCGGCTGCTACGGGACGCTCACCAGCTTCAACGTCCTGTTCGCCGATGAAGACGATCAGTTCAAAGGGGCGGGGGGCGACTGACCGGATTATACTGTCGCCGCTTCATGCCGGATCGCACCCCGATGCCGGGCGCGCGATCGGAATGCCGGGACCGGCCTCTGACGCCAAGTACCGGGAGCTGATATGCAGATAGCGGAGCGGACGGTTGGCGACGTGATGATTGTCGATGTGGCGGGCAAAGTGACCCTGGGCGAGGGCGGCGACACGATCCTGAAGGACAAGCTGCGGAGTCTCGTTCAGCAGGGCCGGCGCAAGCTCCTGCTGAACCTCGCGAATGTCTCGTACGTGGACAGCGCCGGACTCGGTGCGATCGTGCAGTGCTACACCACGGTGACCAACCAGGGCGGCGCCATGAAACTGGTGCACGTCACCAAGCGCATCAAGGATCTGCTCGCCATCACGAAGCTGCTCACGGTGTTCGACACGTTCGACAACGAAGCCGAAGCGGTCACGAGCTTTTCGGCATCGTGAGCGGGCAACGGCCGCTCGAAACCCGACGGGCGCGATGGTGAATGGTTACTGCTGCTCGGCGACGACCGTCTGCGCCGGCACCGGGACTTCGTAGGCCGGTACTTTCCGCAGCATCTCCGGCCGGATCGGCAGGATGAAGGAAAACCGGTAATCCCCCTGCATCCGGCCGATGGGAATGCCAACCAGATAGCCTTTCTGGTTCAGAACTCCACCGCCCGACACGCCGGGATGACCGTCGGTGAGGCACGTGACGAGACCGTTCGACGTCCGCTGACCGACATACCCGGTCGACAGGATGATCCCTTTCGAGTAGTCGTTGCCGAGACGGAAGATGGGATCGGCGAAGTCGTAGCCGAAGGCGGCGTCTACCTGCAGCGCGGGCAGATCGACCTCCTTCGTTTTGATGATCGCCCAGTCGCCGGAATGGACTTCGACGTTGGCATCGCCGGTGTCGACGATCCGCGCCGGCATTTCCTTCCCGCCATACATGATCTTGATCCCGCCAATCTTGCGGGTATTCGGACGCTCGTTGTCGTCGCTGAGCGCGACCACCGCATGCTTCACGGTGATGAAGTAGCCGTGACCGAGATAGCCGGCCGTGCCGTAGTTCGTCTTGCCGAAGTTGTCGGTGGAATAGAGCTCGACGAAGCTCGCGCGGCGATCCCGGAGCAGATGCACGGGCAGCAAGCCCATCTCGCTCGAGAGCTCCTGCTTGATCTCCGCGACCATGCGGTCCCGGGCGCTCTTGGCCGGCGTGACGTCGCCCTCTTCCTTGCCCCGCGACGTCTGCCCGCTCGTGGCCGCCGGAACGACTGCGTCACTGCGGTGCGTGCGTCCGAGCTCGATCTGCACCTCGGTGCGGATGGCGTCGATCTTGGCGTCGTACGCGCGTTCGACAATCGCGTCGGTATGGCGCGCGTGAATGATGCCGAGCGTGTAGCAGGAAACGGCAGTGGCGAGTACCGCAGCGACAAAAACCGTTCGACGAGACACCATTAAATACTCCAAGTTCGGAAGCTAAACCACTGTCGTGCCGACGTGCACACGCGGTGCGGACGGGGCCGACGGCTTACAGCTTTGCGCTCCCGTGTTCGCACACGGGATTGCCCTTTCGCTTGGAAAGCGCTGAAACGTTTATATTGTCAGAGGAGCGAACGACTTAAACTGTAACAGGAGACACCTAGCCTGTCAAGCGAATGATGCTCCATCCGGCGAAAAACATCACGACGCCGGCGGCAAACAGTCTCGGGTTGGGGCCCAGGGGCCCGGCCGTGAACAGATCGACCAGGAGCAGCCACATACCCACGAGCTGTGCAACACGTCCGGCGATGTAGGCAACTCTCCTCAAAGAAAAGTGTCGGCCGTGCTCCGCACGACTTCACTCATCAATACGCTTAGAGCGAATGTCACGATCAAACGCAGAGGCCGCAAAGGACGCAAAGAAAGCCAGTACTTCTTAGCGGCCTTCGCGGCCTTTGCGTTCCACGGTGGCGTCAGTTCGTCGGACACACGCTCCTAGATGCGATCGAAGTTCTTTTCGATTTCCCGCCGCGTCAGGCGAAGCATGACCGGCCGGCCGTGTGGACACACCGTGGAATAGGCCGTCGCCCTGAGCTCTTCGAGAATGTGCGTCATCTTCTCGTAGGTCAGCGGATAGTTCGCCTTGACCGCCGCATGACAGGCGGTGGTCGCGGCGATGCGCTGCAGAGCCTCGTGGACGTGGGCTCCCCTGTCGAGCCCCTCCAGGTCCTGCGCGAGCGCCAGCAGCGCCCTGGCCGTGTCCTCGGCGTTCAACAGGGCCGGCACCGCCGTGACTTTGACCGCGGCTGCGCCAAAGGCATCGAGCTCGAAGCCCAGACGCTCCAGCTCGCCCATGCGGCCAATCAGCGCGTCGTGCGCGGCCGGGGCCAGATCGAACACCATCGGGACGAGCAGTCTCTGAGATTCGAGACGGCCAGTCGTCAGCTTTTCCATGACCCGTTCGAACAGGACGCGCTCGTGCGCAACATGCTGATCAATGATGGCAAGACCTTCGTCGTCAACCGCGATGATGAACGTGTCGCGAAGCTGTCCGAGCGGAATCATCGGCCTGATCGCGGCGGCATGGTCGCCTCGAGAAACGGCCGCGCCCGGGCCCGGCGCCGGCGGGATACCTTCGGCGGATATGCCTGAAATTCCTGGAGTCGCTGTGTCGTACGAAGGGTTCGATGCGTCGGCCTTCAGGCGGATCCCATCCGGTATCCATCGGTTCGGGTACGTCCCGCCATCGAGCACGCCCGGCAGTGAACTTGCGACCGGCGTGTAGTTTGCGCTCTCCGGCCGCAGCTGCAATTGCGGGATCGCGCTCTCGCCCAGGGCTGCGGACAGCGCGCGCCGCACGACCTCGTGGACCGTCGATTGTTCGCGGAACCGCACTTCGGCCTTCGCCGGGTGGACGTTGACGTCGACCATATCCGGCGCCATCTCGAGAAACAGATGGACCTCCGGACTGCGCTCCTTGATGGATGCCACGCTGTACGCATCGATGATCGCGTGCGCGATGGTTCGGTCCTTCACGATCCGGCGATTGACGAACACGTTCTGCGGGCCGCGAGTCGGTCCCTGCTCGGCGAGGGCAGCAATGAATCCTGTGAGCCGCAGCCCGGCGGCCTCCTTGCGCACGTCGATGAGATCGGAGCGGTCGCCGTACACCTGATACAACCGATCGCGGGGCGAGGCCGCCGGCGGGCACTGCAGAACCGTGCGCGCGGCACTCGTCAGCATGAAGCCCACTTCGGGGTAAGCAATCGCGAGCTGCGTGACGACCCGCGAGACCTGGGTCGATTCGGCGGCATCCGATTTCAGAAACTTGCGCCGCGCGGGCAGATTGTAGAACACGTCGTTCACCTCGACGACCGTGCCTTCCGCCGCGCCGACTTCGGTCATCGACGCCACCGCCCCGCCGTTGACGCGAATCTCGGTGCCGCTCGCCTGTCCGCGCGCCCGCGTGCGCAGGACGAAATGCGACACGGACGCAATGGACGGCAGCGCTTCGCCGCGGAAGCCGAGCGTACGAATCGCCGCCAGATCGTCGGCGCGCCTGATCTTGCTCGTCGCGTGACGTTCGATTGCCAGCCGCGCATCGTCCGGCTCCATCCCGTCCCCGTCGTCTTCCACCCGGACCTGTTTCTTCCCCCCGAGCTCGATATGAATCTTCAGCCGGCGCGCACCCGCGTCGATCGCGTTTTCGACGAGCTCTTTCACGATCGAGGCGGGGCGTTCCACCACTTCGCCGGCCGCGATCTGGTTGGCCAGGTCGGGAGAGAGACGGGTGATCCGGCCCATCCTTATATCCAGCGGCGTCGGCGGAACACTACGAGCATCGCGACGATCACAACGACGGAGATCGCAACCAGCCACCAGAACTGCGCGTTCTCGCCGCCAGGGAAGTGCGGCAACGGCACGTTCATCCCGTGTTCGGTCACGCCACGGCGGTGAACGAAGACGGTGACAGGAATCAGTCTCCCACTCTCACGGCGAGCGCGGCCTGTGCGGCGGCCAGCCGCGCGACCGGTACGCGATAGGGCGACGCGCTGACGTAGTCGAGGCCGACACTGTGGAAGAAGTGCACCGAGGCCGCGTCGCCGCCGTGCTCGCCGCAGATCCCGATCTTCAGGTCGGGACGGCCCTTGCGGCCGCGCTCGACGCCGAGGCGGACGAGATCGCCGACACCCTCGACGTCGATCGAGGCGAACGGGTCCTTCTCCAGAATCTTCTTGTCCTGATAGATCTTCAGGAACTTGCCGATATCGTCGCGCGAGAACCCGAACGTGAGCTGCGTGAGATCGTTGGTGCCGAACGAGAAGAACTCCGCCTCCTGAGCAATCTGGTCGGCGACCAGCGAGCCGCGCGGCACTTCGATCATCGTGCCGACGAGATACTTGACGCGCACGCCTTCGGCCTTCATGGTCTCCGCGGCGACGCGATCGACGATGGTCTTCTGATCGCGCAGCTCCTTCACCGTCCCGACGAGCGGAATCATGATCTCGGGGACGACCTTGACGCCCTCCTTGTTCAACCGGCACGCCGCCTCGATGATGGCGCGCGTCTGCATCTCGGTGATCTCCGGATAGGTAATGCCGAGGCGGACACCGCGATGACCGAGCATCGGGTTGAACTCGTGCAGCTGCTCGACCCGCGCGAGCAGCCGCTTCTTCTCGTCGAGCTCTCTGCCGCTCTTTCCGAGCGCTTCCATCCGCGCGATATCGACCATCAGATCTTCACGCTTCGGCAGGAACTCGTGCAGCGGCGGATCGATGGTCCGGATCGTCACCGGCTGCCCGTGCATCCCCTTGAACACGCCGGAGAAATCGTCGCGCTGGAGCGGCAGCAGCTCGTTCAGGGCCGTGCGGCGATCGGCTTCGGTGTCGGCGAGAATCATTCGCTGCATGATCGGAATGCGGCCCTCGCCGAAGAACATGTGCTCGGTCCGGCACAAGCCGATGCCTCCCGCGCCGAATCGATACGCCAGCTCCGCCTGATCCGGCAGGTCGGCATTGGCGTACACGCCAAGCCGCCGGTAGCGGTCGGCCCATGACAGCAGCGTTTCGAAGCGCCGGTAGATCTCGGATTGGCTGGCGTCCAGCGTGCCGTTCACGACCTGCAGGATTTCACTGGGCTTCGACGCGACCTGCGCCAGCTTCACCTCGCCGGTCAGGCCGTCGAAGGAGACATAGTCGCCTTCCTTGACGGTCTGGCCATCGATACGGAATTGCCGGCCCGCCTCGTCGATCTGCAGTCCGCCCGCGCCGACGATCGACGGCTTGCCCATCTGGCGGCCCACCACGGCGGCGTGCGACGTCATGCCACCGGTCGCCGTGAGAATCCCCTGCGCGACGAACATGCCGTGGATGTCGTCGGGCACCGTCTCGCGCCGCACGAGAATCACCGGCTTGCCCTGCTGCGACCATTCGACGGCGTGATCGGCGGTGAACACCACTTGACCGCTCGCCGCACCCGGTGACGCCGGCAGACCTTTGGTCGCCGTCGGAATCTTCTTCCATTCGTCGGGATCGAATCCTGGCGCGAGCAGCTGATTGAGCGATTCCGGATCGACGAGGAGGATCGCGTCCTTGGGCGTGACCAGCTTCTCGGAGACGAAATCGGTCGCGATGACGACGGCGGCATAGCCCGTGCGCTTGCCGCTGCGCGTCTGGAGCATGAACAGCCGTTCGTCCTGGATCGTGAACTCGAAGTCCTGCACGTCCTTGTAGTGCTTCTCGAGTCGCGTCGTGATGTCGCGCAGCTGCTTGTAGGCCTTCGGCATCACCTGCTCGAGCTCGCGAATCGGCTGCGGCGTGCGAATGCCGGCGACGACGTCTTCGCCGTGGGCGTTGATGAGGAACTCGCCGTAGAACTCCTTCGCGCCGGTCGCGGGGTTGCGCGTGAAGCCGACGCCGGTCGCCGATCGATCGCCGGTGTTGCCGAACACCATCATCTGGACGTTGACGGCGGTGCCGATGTGGTCGGGGATGTCGTAGATGCGCCGGTACTCCTGCGCGCGCGGGTTCATCCACGATCGGAACACCGCGTCGCGCGCCATCTTCAACTGCTCACGCGGGTCCTGAGGAAAATTCTTTCCAGTCTTCTTCTTGACGACCGCCTCGTAGCGCTCGACGATGTCGCGGAGCGCCTGCTCGTTCAAGCCGGTGTCGAGCTTCGCGCCGGATGATTTCTTCACGCTCTCGAACTCGTGCTCGAACGTGTCCTTCGGAATCTCCAGCACGACGTTCCCGAACATCTGGATGAAGCGGCGGTAGCTGTCGAATGCGAAGCGGCCGTTGCGCGTCCGCGCTTTGAGGCCCTCGACTGTTTTGTCGTTGAGGCCGAGGTTCAGAATGGTGTCCATCATGCCGGGCATCGAGAACTTCGCGCCGGAGCGCACCGACACGAGCAACGGATTCTCGGTCGAGCCGAGCGTCGCGCCCGCAGCCTTCTCGAGCTTCTTCACGTGCTCCTCGATCTCGCGGTCGATCGCGGCGGGGATTTTCCGGTTCTCCTTGTAGAAGATGTT
>QHWF01000801.1 GCA_003222455.1 Acidobacteriota bacterium | reverse complement strand
CCATGTGCGCGCTGCAGTCGACTGACATGGATGCGCCGGATCTCGCCACGCAGGTCGTTAGCCGCGTCCGGACGATCAATTTCGGCGCGAAAGATGGTGTACCGGCCGTGACGATCGTGTACCCGATCGACTTCCTGCCGGCGGCGTGAAGCCGGCGGCCGAAGCGGAATGGCACGGACGCCAGGAGGTTGGAGAAGCTGCGAATCTAATCCGTTAAGTTCGACGCGATTTTGACAAAGGCAAAGCCATCGAAAGATGGCGACGCAAAGTCACCGGTCTAACGGGCCCAGGGGCCCTACGACGGCGGGACCGCCGGAATCCAGTCCACAGCGCGGACTGCCTCGGTCCCGATGAAATCGCTTGGTGAGTGGGACGAGGGCGTGGATGACTTCTAGCGACACGAACAATGCGAGGCCGCGCGGCAGCTGGATCAAAATCCTGCTGTTCGCCTTCGGCCTGTTGCTGCTGAGCGCCGTCCCGGCACGGGCGCAGTCCGTTGGCGGTTGTGTCGCCAATTTCGGTGGCGTGATCGATGGCTTTGTCAACCCTGTTCCCCCCTCGCAGATCAATATCGACGGTAATTGCACGATCCGGAACTTCCCAGCGTCCAACCCACTGACCTCCAACATCAGTTTCACCGGCACCGGAAGGGGCTGGCTGGTCATCTTCGACAACGTCGATTTCATCGGCAACATCTCCTGCGACAAGTCGCACGGGAATTTCATCTGGTTCGTGAATGGCTCCACCACGACGGTCCGAACCACCTGTCAGAATCTCTTCATTCCCGTCGAGAAGATCGACAAGCAGAACCCGCCCGGCCCGCCCGTGGCCAGCATCGGCGTCCCCTTCACCTACAAGTTGACGATCCCCGTCCTGTTCGATCCATTATCGGGCATCGTGGTCAACTCCCGCGGGTCGCCGAACGACCTGCACGACATCACGGTCACGGACGACCTCAACGCAACGGGCGCGGATCTGACCTATGTGAGCCACACCGCCTATTGGCTCAGTAACGGCACCCCGATTCCGCATACGTTTTCCAACGTGGGCGGTGTGCTCACCTTCAGCAACTTTCCCATTATCCCGGCCGGGCAGCAGTTCGTCATCGAGATCACGGTCGTACTCAACAACTCGGCGACGAACGTGCCTGGGAAGCAGTTTATCAACACGGCTAAGTGGCAGTTTGGTAGACTCATCAACGGCATCTTCTATGAACCGCTGCCAGGCGAGTCGGGAATCACGCCCCCGATGACCATCGTCGCGCCCGATCTCGTGCTCACGAAGACAGGTCCGGCGACGATGAGCCTGGGGCAGTGGGGGCAGTTTGGCCTCAACGTCCAGAATACCGGCTCTGGCGACGCATGGAATGTCACGCTCCTTGATCGGCTTCCCAGAGGCCCCACCGGCGGCATGTGTTCCATGACACCCCAGGTACTCAGCGCGCAGGTTTTCCAGGCGGACGGCGTCACGCCGGTGGCGGGCAAGGGCCCACTGGTTCCAGGCACCGACTTCTCGATCAGCTATATCGGTGCGCCCACCTGCAAGCTCACGCTGACAATGCTCACTGCCGCGGCCACGATCAGCCCGAATCAGCGTCTGATCATTACCTACCGGACCCAGCTCGATGCCAACAGCCAGAATGGCGCCCAGCTCACCAACGTAGCGGGCGCAGTCCAGTGGTTCAACGGCGACAGCAGCGTCTCGACTCGCGTAGCATTCACGCGCACGCTCACCGACGGCACGCCGGGCGTCCTCGATTTCCAGGACGCCCACACTGTTACGGTAGTGGTCATCACGCTCGCAATCACGAAGCAAGTCAGCGTCGTAGGCGGCGGCGCTGCGATGCCGGGCGGGCAGCTCGACTACCTGGTGCACGTGACCAATGTCTCGACGAACCCGACCACCTCCGTCGTGATCACGGACGATCTCAGCACGGCGGGCGCGGGTCGGCTCACGTTCGTGAACCCACCGGCAACGATGAACGGCTCCACGGCGGGTGTCAGCATCGTGGGCTCAGTGCTGACCGCAGACTACTCTTCTTTGTACGGTCCGTTGCAGCCCGGACAATCCGTCGACGTGCGATTCCGGGTGCAGATTGCTTCGGGACTTCCCGCCGGCACGACTCTCACGAACACCGCCGTCGATATCGGAGGAGTCCCCGGCGCCGGAAGTTTGAACGGCACTGCGTGGCTCGACGCCAACTTCAACAAGATAGCCGAGCTCGGCGAGCCGCTGCTGCAGGGCTGGACGGTTGGGCTGTATCTCAATGGGGTGCTGCTGCAGTCCGTTCAGACGGATGTCAACGGCGTCTATCGCTTCAGTAGCGTGCCGCCGACCGACGGAACGACAGACAGGTACGAGCTGCGGTTCACCGCGCCCGCTGCGGGACCGAATACCGCCAAGCTCGGCAAAGCCGACTCGGCCTTTACCAACTGGCTGCAGCGGATCACCGACATCGCCGTGCCCTCCGGCAGCAACCTCCAGAATCTGAACCTGCCGATCGGGCCGAATGGCGTCGTCTACAACTCGATGACGCGCGCTCCTATTGCGGGCGTGACCCTGAACATGCTGCGCGCCGGTAGCCGCGCGCCATTGCCGGCAACCTGCTTCGACGACCCGGCTCAACAGGGCCAGATCACGCAGGTGGGCGGCTATTACCGCTTCGACGTCAACTTCTCGGATCCTGCCTGTCCCAGTGGTGGCAGCTACCTCATCGTGGTGACTGCACCAACCTCGACCTACGTGGCCGGTGAGTCGCTGGTCATCCCACCGACTTCGGGCGCATCGACTGCTGCGTTTTCGGTGCCTACGTGTTCAGCGGATGCTCTTCCAGCCATCCCGTACTGCGAGGCACAGGCGTCGGAGTTCGCGCCGCCACCGTCCGTGCCCGCGCGCAGCGCTGGGACTGGGTACTACCTGAATCTCACCCTGGACGGCACCGCGGTGCCCGGCTCGAGCCAGATTTACAACAACCACATTCCGCTCGACCCGCAGCTCGCGGGAGCATTCTCGATCAGCAAAACGACGCCGCGGCTCAACGTCACTCGCGGGCAGCTCGTCCCGTACACCATCACGATCAGGAACGTGATAGGCGCATCCCTGCAAGGTGTGCAGATTGTGGATCGCTATCCAGCGGGCTTCCGCTACGTCCCCGGATCCGCGCGCCTGGATGGTCTGCCGACAGAGCCCACGGTGGCCGCCGGCCAACTCGTGTGGAATGGCCTCAACTTCAGCAGCTCCACTCGCACGATTGTCCTGCTGCTCGCCGTCGGCGCCGGTGTTGGCGAAGGCGAGTTCGTCAACCGGGCGCAGGTCATCGAAGGCCTGACGGGCAGGCCGCTGTCCGGTGAGGCGACGGCAAGGGTTCGTGTCATCCCGGATCAGACCTTCGATTGCACAGACGTGTTCGGCAAGGTCTTCAACGACGTGAATCGCAACGGAGTGCAGGACGACGGCGAAGATGGCCTGCCCGGCGTGCGTGTGGTGACAGCAACGGGTCTGGAAGCGACGACGGATCAGTACGGGCGATACCACATCACCTGCGCAATCACGCCAAATGAGGACCGCGGCAGTAATTTCGTGCTGAAGCTCGACGACAGGACCCTGCCAAGCGGCTTCCGGATGTCGACTGACCAGGTGCAGATCAAGCGCGCCACGCGGGGCAAGGCCCTGCGCATCAATTTCGGCGCGTCGATATACCGGGTGGTTGCCATCGACCTCTCCGATGCGGCGTTCGAGCCGGGTACGACGGAAATCCGCGTTCAGTGGCGACCACGCCTCAACGTACTCCTCGAGGAACTGCGCAAAGCACCGGCGCTGCTGCGTCTCTCCTACGTCGCCGACACGGAGGATGCGGCACTAGTCGAACGGCGCGTGCAAGCGGTTAAGCGGCAGTTGACCGAAGCGTGG
>QHWF01000806.1 GCA_003222455.1 Acidobacteriota bacterium | reverse complement strand
ACAACACGACGCCACTCGTTCTGCACGGCGGCGTCCGCGCGACATGGCTCCCGGACGATCGCTTCTGGTACCGGACGACGACCGAAAACGGAGAGGAGGCGGTGCTGGTCGATGCGGCTCGCGCGACGCGCAGCGCCTGCGATCTGCCGGTCTGTCGCGAACGGCGCCCTGAGGGCGCGGCCGGAGGCCGCGGCGCACAACGGACCGACGCACCGTCGCCCGACGGCACGAAAACGGCGTTCATCCGCGACTGGAACCTGTGGGTGCGCGATATCGCGTCGGGCAAGGAAACCGCGCTCACCACCGATGGCGTGAAGGACTTCGGCTACGCCACCGACAATGCCGGATGGACACGCAGCGATCGCCCGATCGTCTTGTGGTCTCCGGATTCGAAGAAGATCGCCACGTTTCAGCAGGATCAGCGCAACGTCGGCGAGATGTATCTGGTCGACACCAGGGTCGGGCATCCGGCGCTCCAGGCGTGGAAGTACCCGCTGCCCGGCGACAAAGTCGTCACCATGATTCACCGTGTCGTGATCGAGGTCGACAGCCGGCGTCTCGTGCGGCTGCAGATGGATCCCGATCAGCACCGTTCCACGTTGTGCGACGACGTGACGTGCCGGGGTGGAGAGTGGGCGGACGTGCAGTGGAGCGACGACAGCGGACGCCTGGCCTTTGTCTCGACTTCGCGGGATCACACCCTCGAGCAGCTGCGCCTCGCTGACGCGACGACCGGCGCGGTCCGTACCATCATGGAAGAACGGGTCGCGACGTTCTTCGAGTCGGGCAATGGCCGCGCGAACTGGCGGTACCTGCCGGCCTCGAACGAAATCATCTGGTTTTCGGAACGCGATAACTGGGGACAGCTGTATCTGTACGATCTGCAGACCGGCCACCTGAAACAGCAAATCACGACGGGCGAAGGCAACGTCGCGCAGCTACTTCGCGTAGACGAGAAGAACCGCCTGCTCTATTTCACCGGCGTCGGCCGCGAGAAAGGCCGCGATCCCTATTTCCGCCATCTCTATCGCATCTCGTTCGACGGGCGAGGCGTCGACTTGCTCACGCCGGAAGACGCCGATCACGACGTGTCGATCTCTCCGTCGGGCCGGTTTGTCGTCGACGTCTATTCCACGCCCGGCGTGCCTCCCATCGCCGTGCTGCGGGATACCGACGGCCGCACGCTGCTGCAGCTCGAGAAGGCAGACATCTCACGCCTGCTCGCCACCGGATGGCAGGCACCGTTGTCCTTTACCGTGAACGCCCGCGACGGTGTGACCGACCTGCACGGCCTGATGTACAAGCCGACGGCGTTGGACCCGTCGAAGAAATATCCGATCGTGAACCACATCTATCCCGGACCGCAGTCTGGCAGCATCGGCGGCCGTCAGTTCTCGCCGGCTCGCGGCGACGCGCAGGCGCTCGCGGAGCTCGGGTTCGTCGTGGTGGAGATCGACGGCATGGGAACGCCCTGGCGGTCGAAGACGTTCCACGAGGCCTACTATGGCGACATGGGAGACAACACGCTGCCCGACCAGGTGAGCGGCATGCAGCAGCTCGCGCGGCGCTATCCGTGGATCGACATCGATCGGGCCGGCATTTACGGACACTCAGGCGGCGGCTACGCGGCCGCCGGCGCGATGTTCCGCTACCCCGATTTCTTCAAGGTCGGCGTCTCCGAAGCCGGCAATCACGACAATCGCAGTTACGAAGACGACTGGGGCGAGAAGTGGCAGGGGCTGCTGCAGGCGAACCCGGACGGCACGACCAACTACGACAACCAGGCGAACCAGCTCGTGGCGAGGAACCTGAAGGGCAAGCTGCTGCTCGCGCACGGCACGCTGGACGCCAATGTGCCGCCCTACAACACACTGCTCGTCGTCGACGCGCTGATCAAGGCGAACAAGGACTTCGATCTGCTGCTGCTGCCGAATCGTGGCCACGGGTTCGGGAACGAGCCTTACATGATCCGGCGCCGGTGGGACTACTTCGTGCGCCATCTTCTCGGCGCTGAACCGCCGCACGGCTACGAGCTACGTTCGCCCGACCACCCTTCCAGCTCGCAATAACAGAATGGTCGGTCACCCGCCGGTCGTGTAATTGCCGGTCTGTCGCGGCATGGCGGAGAGGGTCAGAAAGCTCCCTGAATCAACGAGTTGTTCGCGGCAAGCCGTGTCGTGACGAACGGCACAGTTCGCGCAGTGGGCGCCTCTGTCTGGGGGAACCCACAATATGGATCGGGCTGTCGCTCCGCACGTGCCGCCGGCGAACAATTTGAACAATTTTCGGGACGGTCTCGGTGAGCGTCGTCGCATCACCCACGCGGGCGGCGACCCGATTGAGTTGTTGTGCCTCCGGCGTGAGCTGACCACGGTTCCGTCATTCGAGTTTGCGCTGCGAGAGCGAGCGAGCCGTCTCGCCAGTTTCCGGCACGATGCGTTCGCCCCTGTTCGCAGCATCGACCGCCTCAGCGAGCCCTCCGCCGCCCTGGCGGTGGTGTCCGGGTTCACGCGCGGCGTGCGACTCTCCCACCTTCTGGCCCCGAATGACAGGCGCCCGGTCACGATCGACATCAACGCGGCACAGCGCCTGATTCAACAGATCGTCTCGGCGGTCGCCGCGCTGCACGAAAGTGCGCGCGATGTCGCGCACGGTGCCATCGGCCCCGAACGTGTCATCGTCACGGCGAACGCCCGTGCCGTCGTCGTGGAGTACGTATTGGGTGCGGCGCTGGAGCAGCTGCGCTACTCGCCGGAGCGTTACTGGAAACAGTTGCGGATTGCGCTGCCACCCGCGCCGGCAGCGGCGGGCCCGGCGAAATTCGATCATCGCACCGACGTCACGCAACTGGGCATGGTCGCGCTGTCGCTCGTCCTCGGACGCCTGCTGACCGACGACGAGATTCCCGCGCGCCTTGGCGATGTCCTGGCTTCGGCGACGGCGATTTCGGCACGAGGCGGCGACGAGCCGTTGTCGCACGGGCTGCGTGAATGGATCGGCCGCGCGCTCCAACTCGATTCCCGGCATTCGTTCGCCTCGGCCTGTGAAGCGCGCGCCGATCTGGAAAAAATCCTTCCCGCGGCAACCGGCAGCGGGACAGCCGAGCGGATGGCCAAGCCGGAATCGAGGATCATCACCGACGCAAAGTCCTTGATGCGCTCTCCCGAACCTGCAATTGTCGTCACGCCGGCGATACAAAAGACGGCGGTAAGCTTTCCGGATCCAAAGCCCGCGGGCGCACGCGAGGCGCACATGGCGCCGTCGCCGGCGCCGTTGAAGGCGATTGCCGCGCCGACACCGCTGCTGACCCTCGCTCCGCGGATGGTGCCGCCTCCGGTCACCGAATCGTCCTCCGTCGATCTGGCCGACACCGCCTTCGACGACGCGGTCTCCGAAGACCGCGCGGAGGAATCCGCGGAGAGAAAACCGTGGGTTCGGCTCACGGTGGCTGCCGTCGTGGTCGCGGGTCTGGTGGCGGCGGGTACTTACGGAGGGCGCAGCTTCTTCTCGGCATCGGAGCCCGCGGTGCGGACGGGAACGCTGAATGTCGCCAGCAACCCCCCAGGCGCGCAGGTGTTCGTGGATCGGCAAGGTCGGGGCCTGACGCCGGTCACGCTGACGCTGCAGCCGGGACCGCACAGCATCGAGCTCCGAGGGATTGGCGAGCCACGAACAGTCGATGTCAACGTCTCGGCCGGCACTCAGACATCGCAGTTCATCGAACTGACGAAGGCTGCGCCAGCGAGCACCGTGAACCAGACGGTCGCCGTCGAAGCGTCGCCAACGGCTTCGCTTCTGGCGCCGATGGCCGGATCGCCAGCCGCACCGCTCTCCGGCTGGGTCACGGTGGCCGCGCCGGTGGACGTGGAGGTCCGCGAGCACGGGAAGGCGCTCGGTACCAGCCGGAACGACCGGATTGTGGTGCCGGCCGGCCGCCACGAACTGGAAGTGGTGAGCGATACCCTCGGATATCGCGCCACTTCAGTCCAGGTACTGCCCGGCAAGGGAGCGCCCGTCCGGATCGAGTGGCCGCAAGGCACGGTCTCGTTGAACGCCGAGCCATGGGCCGAAGTTTCGATCGATGGGGAGAAAGTTGGGGACACGCCAATCGGCAACCTGTCGCTGCCCATCGGCCCGCATGAGATCGTGTTCCGGCACCCGGAGCTCGGTGAGCAGCGGCACGCGATGAGCGTCTCGCTCAAAGCGCCCGCGCGCTTGAGCGTGGACATGAGAAGGCAGCCATGACCCTCGTCCTGCTCATCGCCATGATGTTGGCGTCCGCGGGAGAGGGGTCGTTCGTGACGGCCCGCGAGCTGTACGCGTCGGCGGCATACGAGGACGCGCTGAAGATCCTCGATAGTCTGCCGGCCAATCGGACCGCGGAAGACATCAAAGCGACCGAGCAGTATCGTGCGCTCTGCCTGCTGGCGCTGGGGCGGGCGGCGGAGGCCGAGACCGCCATCGGGGCCGTCATCAGCCGCGATCCGACGTACCGCCCGAGCTCCGACGTGTCGCCTCGTGTGCGCGCGGCATTCACGGACGTCCGCCGCAAGACGATGCCGGCCATCGTTCAGCAGTGGTATACGCAGGCAAAAGCCCAGTTCGATCGAAAGGAATTTGCTGCGGCCGCCAGCCTGTTCAACCAGACGCTCGGACTCATGGCCGATCCCGACCTGCAGGCGACGGCCGCGCAGCCGCCGCTGTCGGATCTCCGGACGCTTGCGTCGGGGTTCCGTGATCTCGCAGAGAGCGCACTCGCCACGCCGCCACTCCCGTCGTCGCCCACACCAGCCGGCGCGATCGCCGCGAGTGCGCTGGCGCCGGGGCCGATAGTGCCGGCGGTGTATACGAGCGCGAACACCGATATCGTGCCGCCAATCGTCAGGCAACAGGAGTTGCCGGCGTTTCCGGGAAAGACCCTAATCGGAAAGCACGGAGTGCTCGAAGTCGTCGTTGATGAGAACGGCGACGTCGAATCGGCAACGATGCCGCAGGCGATCGCACCTCAGTACGACAAACTGGCGCTCGCGGCGACGAAGAACTGGCATTACCAGCCGGCGACTGTCAACGGCGTCCCGGTCAAGTATCGCAAGGCGATCCAGATCACCGTCACACCGAACGCGCCGCAGAAAGACTGACTGCGGCATGCCGATCGCTGTCAAGGCTGGGGTTCGTGGGGACGAAGAGGATAGTCCACGACGATGGCCTTTCCATCGGTGATGGCTTTCACTGAATGCCGGACGTTCGACGGGACGATGGCGGCAACGCCGGGTCCAGCGACCTGCGCCACGCCATCGACCGTCACTTCGGATCACTGGCTATCTGCACCGTCATTTACGTGCTCGTCGCAATCGTGCTGCTCGGCATCGTGCCGTATCAGCAACTGAACGTGGCCGATCCGCTGGCCGTGGGCATCGATGCGACCGGCCTCACGTGGCTGAGTCCGGTGATCAAAGTGGCAGCGCTCTTCGGGCTGTTCAGCACGATGCTCGTGACCTTGCTGGCGCAGACCCGGATCTTCTACTCGATGAGCCGCGATGGCCTGCTGCCCTCGATGTTCTCGGCGGTGCACCCGAAATTCCACACGCCGCATCTGAGCACGATTCTCACCGGAACGATCATCGGCCTGGTATCCGGTCTGACTCCGATTGGCGTGCTCGGGCAGCTGGTAAGCATCGGGACACTCCTGGCTTTTGTCCTCGTTTGTATTGGCGTGATGATCTTGAGACGAGTAGCGCCTGAGGCGTCACGCCCATTCCGGACGCCGGCGGTCCCATTCGTACCGCTGGCGGGCGCGGCGATTTGTCTGGCTCAAATGGCCGGGTTGCCGGCAGCAACGTGGGAGCGGCTGGTGATCTGGCTAGGGATCGGTCTCGCCGTGTACGTGACCTACGGCCGGCGCTATGCGGTTGCCAGCCGGGTACTGCGACCTCAGCCGGAAACCTGAACAATCCGTGCACCCTTTGGCAAGGTCGTATAGTCTAAAGGGTGTAAGGAGTCTTCCATGGCAAAACGGTCGACCTCGGGTATTATCTGTCCACGGTGTGGTGTGCCGAGCGCAAAAGTCATCGGACGGTCTGAATCACTGCCGGTTATTTATCTGCGCTGCGACGAGTGCGGGAAGACGTCGATCTCCCCGGAATAATTCGCCTCACCTTCAACGCCTCCAGACCGTCGTCCCGGGCCGGTTCGAGCGCCGGCCCTCGTCGTTTCTTTAGCCCAGTAACGAAGCTTCGCCTTGAACCCCGAGTAAAACCGAGCCTTGGCGGCGGCGAATCTTCGTTACCAGGCGGCCCTTCGGGCCGCAACTAAGACAGCTTCTAAAGCCGAACCCACCGAAAACTTGTCTCACGTGCAACGACTCTGGGCTTTAGAAGATGTCTAGGGCGCACACGATCCGTCGATCGGTTTGATCGAGCGGACGCGCAGCTCGATCTCGGGGCCGGTGCCGTTGACCGTGGCGCCGTCGTGCACCGCCGTCGCGGCCCGGGCCGGATCCATCGCGCCGGCCTGGCCGGCGACGTTTGCCGAGGGCTTCAGGCCGCCGGCAATCTTCAGCCGTCGCGGAGCGCCTCCCACCACCAGCACGCGGCGCCCGAAAAACTGGCGCACGTCCATTCCGGTGAGCCGGTAGATCTCAGCCCCGTCGGCGAGCGTGAACTGATTGGGCGAACTGTCGCTCTTCTGAACGCAGCCGCTCAGCGTGATGGTGGACGGTTTTTTCGGCGGCGCTTCCTGCGCGGCCGCGAGCGAGGCAAACGCGAGCGCCGCCGCGACGGGGATCATGGTGCGCATAGGTGACCTGCAATCTCCAGCAGCCCGTGGTGAAAGTCCAGCTGCATTCGGCCGGCGATGCATCCCCGCTCCACCCCACTGCGCTGAAAAACGCGCGGTGGGGACCCCGGCCGCTGA
>QHWF01000805.1 GCA_003222455.1 Acidobacteriota bacterium | reverse complement strand
CGCCTCGGGATCGTGCACGTCATTCGGGAGGGCCTCCAGCTCCGTGCGGGCATCGGCCACACCTTTCGTGGACCCAGCTTTAGCGAACTGTACTTTGCGCCCTTCAATAACCCCAATCTACGGCCGGAGTCTGCCTGGTCCGCCGACCTCGGCTTCACGTGGCGTACGCCCGGCGGACTGGAAGTGCGAAGTAGTCTGTTCGCCGTAGCCGCGACCGACATGATCCGGCCCGATGCCTCATTCGTGCCCCAAAACATTGCCCGCGCCACAATCACCGGCGGCTCCCTGGAGTTGGCCGGGCGCCTCGCGCCGCGCCTTGGCGGTGTGATCAATGTCACTGCCACGCGTGCCGTTGACGAGAGTACGGGCGCACAGCTGCTGCGTGTTCCCTTCTTGACTGGGTCCGCCGCCTTGCACGTGCAGGTCGCCGGCGGCACCCTCAGCGCCCTGGCCACGTACGTGGGGAACCGTCCCGACATTGATCCGGCGAGCTTCGCCCGTGTGGACATGCCTGGCTACCTCGTGACCAATCTGCGATTCGCGCTCGGGGCGCCGGAGCAAGGCCAGTGGCAGATCGGCGTGGACAACGTCGGTGATGTACAGTATGAGCCGATCGCGGGTTATCCGGCTCCGGGTCGGACCGTGTTCATCGCGTTTGCTGAGAGGTTCTAGCCGTGCGTAGAGCCGTGTTGTTCGTCGCGTTCGCCGGCGCGGGATTCTTGATGCTGGTGTGGCTCACTCCTCACGGACGGCAGGTACGGCCCGATCGCCCCTCCGCTCCGACTGCGGCCGAGGAGGGCGGTGGGGGGGAAATCGGCATGGCGTCTCCTCGGGCGCAGGTATCCAGCCCAGGGACCGCTGCCCCGGCCCGGCGGCCCGTCGCGCCTCACCATCTGGTCCACCTTGGCCCATTGGCGCCGCCGGTGATGCCTGAGTCTGGGGTGCGGGTTCCCAGCGGGAAGGGTCAGATCGGCAAGCGTGAGGATCCCTCCAGACCATCGCCGGCTGGAGAGCAGCCTCTTGCGGAGAAGCCGGCAGTTCCTGTGAGGGAATCGGGTCGTGCGCCAGTGCTCACACCGCCGGTCTTGCTCACCCCAGTCGCCGGCTATCCGGCCGAAGGCTACCGCGTGACGCTCGATCACTCGATCCTGACGCCGCAGTTGCGGATTGACGCAGCACAGGGGCGCGTCGTGCTGCGGATTCTGGTGCAGTCCGATGGATCCGCGGGGCAGGTGAACGTCGTTGAATCGTCCGGCTTCCGGGTGCTTGATGAGGCTGCGGTCAACGCGGCCGTCAAGTGGAGGTTCGCACCTGCCTCACGCGATGGGCAGCCGATCGATGCCTGGGCGGTAATCTCAGTTCGGTTTGTGGTCCATTGATGCGGATTCTTGCCATTGACCCTGGTCGAGAAAAATGTGGTGTCATAGTCGGTGACGACAACCTCGTTCTCAATCGTGCGGTCGTTTCGACCACGAACCTGGCATCAGTGCTGCGAGAGTGGTGTGATCGGTATCGAGTCACCCAGGTCATCGTCGGTGACAAAACCGGTCGCGAAGAAATCCGTCGCCTTGTCGCTAATGAACTGCCGGGGATCCCCGTCGCCATGATCCAGGAAATTGGCACCAGTCTGATGGCCCGGCGCCGGTATTTCGCCGACCATCCGCCGCGTGGGTGGCGGCGGCTGCTGCCGGAGTCCATGCAGGTGCCTCCCGAGCCCTACGATGACTACGCGGCGGTCATTATTTTGGAGCGGTTTCTAGAAGCCTGAAGATAAGTACGGCAAAACATGGGCCCGATCCAGGCCGCGCGTAAGATCAGGGGAGGATTTCAGTGGGGAGCGGAGTATAGGGATTTGGACCATTGTTCAAAGTGTCACCTACCGTTCGAAACCACGGCATCCAGGCGGGGGAAGGGGGGCGCCAATCCGTATTATCCGCCGTTGCCAGACGGTAGGCGGCAGTGAGCCGACGGCCATCGTTGCAGCAGAGAGAAAACATGGATACTCGTTTGCACGCGGCCTGGCCGGAGGCTTGATTACCAACTCAAGGGGGTAACGAGCAGATGAGGACACTCGCAGTTTCAGTTGCAGCGATCCTCGTGCTCGCGGTTGTCTCTCCTGCATTTGCTCAGCCGTTTGCGGACGTCCCGACGGATCACTGGGCGTTCGACGCGATCGCTGAGCTCGCCGCGAAGGGCATCATCGAAGGCTTTCCGGATGGTACCTTCAAGGGCGATCGGGGAGTAACCCGGTACGAGGTGGCCATGATTGTCGCTAGAATCCTGGCGCGCATCGAGGCCATTAAGATTCCCACGCCGACGGCACCTGCGCCGACGGCGCCGCAGGTCACCCGGGCCGACGTGCAGACCATCCAGCGGCTCGTCAACGAGTTCCGCGCTGAACTGGCGGCTCTCGGGGTCCGGGTCACGGCGGTCGAGGAAGAGCTGACCGCACTCAAGACAAAAACGACGAACGTTGCAGTCAAAGGCGATGTACGCTTCCGCTACAACGTCTTCGCTCAAAGCGGCGGCGGCGCTCCGAGTATGCGCTACCGCAACCGGCTGACCTTCACTGGTAATGCCGGTGGGAACGTGACAGCAGTTGCGCGGGCATCCTTCGGCGGAGGCGGAAGCGTTTTTGACACATGTTCGGCGCCACCCGTCGACTGTACGCCCACATCCCCAGGTGGTTGGATTCGACTACGCCTACCTGGACCTCAAGGATGTGTACGGTGTGAACTGGCGACTGGGCCAGCAGGCTTATACCCTTTCAGGTGTCGGCTGGTCTGGGTACGGTCTGCTGTACGATCCCAGCAACGCCGACATCTTCTCTCCGGTCGGCGTGGCTGATGGCCTGAAGGCCAGCGGCAGCTGGGGTGGTTTCAGCTTCGAGATAGCCGACTGGCGCGAGACCACCACGGTACCCTTCTCGAATGGTGGCGCGATGGACATTTACACGGCCCGTGTCGAGACCGACATGCTTGCGGGCTGGAAGGTGGGCCTGTCCGGTATCATGCAGCGCCGTAACGCGGCCGTCACCACAGTGAAGGTGACCGCGATTGGCGGCACAACTACCGCCACCGGCGCAGCCAACACGAGCGACACAGGGTATCAGGTAGACCTTGCTGGGGACCTGTTCCCAGGTCTGAGCCTCGGTGCGGCGTATGCCACCTTCAGCCCCAATGCCGCCGCCAGCTCTAACGCTTGGATTGGTTGGGCGGCCCTGGATCTGTCCTCAATGGGCATGTCGATGATGTCACCCACTCTGACAGCGTG
>QHWF01000804.1 GCA_003222455.1 Acidobacteriota bacterium | reverse complement strand
CGCTCCGGCAGTTCCTCACGAGCGCGGCAGGGACGAAACTGACTCCTGAACGCGAACTGGAAATCCAGAAGTCGTACGTCGAGCTCGTTGACGGTGCACGCGGCGTCTCGAATCTGCGACGTCTCTATTCGGAACCGCTTCACGTTCTATTGGTAGTCGTCGCGCTCGTTTTGTTGATCGCGTGCGCAAACGTCGGCAACCTCCTGCTGGCGCGTGCGGCGACGCGACGAAGCGAGCTGTCGATGCGGATTGCGCTCGGGGCCGGCCGTGGGCGGCTGGTCCGTCAGTTGCTTGCGGAAAGCGTCCTTCTTGCCACCCTGGCCGCTGCATGCGGCATCCTGCTCGCACAGTGGGCGGTGAACACCCTGCTCGCTCTCGTGGTCCGGGGTTCACCGATTCAAGCGACGATCGATGGGTCGGTACTCGCGTTCACGATCGTCATAGCCGCGCTCGCCGCACTCCTCTTCGGCCTGGCACCAGCGGCATACGCGTGGCGCACGGACCTGGCCAGCGCGATCAAAACGGCTCAGGGCGGTGCGACACTGGCCCGACGGAGGCTTGGGGCGGGCCACATGCTCGTCGCCGCACAGATTGCCATCTCTCTCGTGTTGCTCGTCGGGGCCAGTCTCTTCGGGCGGAGTCTGCTGAATCTGCAAACGAAGCCGCTCGGTTTCGACGCGAACCATGTCCTCCTCGTGCGCATCAATCCTCGACTCGCCGGGTATCGACCGGCTGACACCGTTGCCGTGTACAGGAGACTGTACGACCGCCTGAACGCGCTTCCAGGAGTCAGCAGCGCCACCCTGGCGCGCTACAGTCCACTCGGCGGCAGCCAGAGCACGAACGCCGGCACTGTGGAGGGGTACACCGCGAAGCCAGGGGAGCGCGTCTCGCTCGAAACCGTGCTGGTTGGTCCCTCCTATCCGGAGACACTGGGCATACCGCTCATCGAGGGGCGCGCGATCGATTTGCAGGATACCGCCGGCCGCACGAAAGTCGCCCTGGTCAACCAGGCCTTCGCTCGCCACTACTTCCCGCACGAGAATCCCATTGGCCGTCATTTCAGCGTGGGCGGATCGACGAGCGCGAACAACATCGAGATCATTGGCATCCTGGGAGATGCGCAGTTTCACGACGCGAGAGATCCGGTCGGCCCCATCGTGTTCACCGCGTTGTTCCAGGATGCCAGCCAGTTCGCATTGGATTGCGAAATCGAAGTTCGCGCCATCAGCGACCCCGCCGCTGTCTCGAACGAAGTACGGAAGGCGGTCGCCGAAGTGGATCGAAATCTTCCGATGAACGACGTGCGAAGCCTTCGCGAGCAGATCGCGTCGACATTCGGCAGTCAACGTCTCGCGGCCGAGTTCGTCGCCTTCTTCGGCGTGCTGGCACTCACACTGGCAAGCGTCGGGCTCTACGGCACGATCGCACAAATCGTGATCCGGCGAACGGCTGAAATCGGAGTTCGAATGGCGCTCGGCGCGGGCCGGAGAGATGTCCTCTGGATGATCATGCGCCAGACGCTCGCGTTGTTGGCTGTCGGACTTGTCGTCGGAGTTCCGTCATCCTTCGCGGCTGCGCGGTTGATCGCCCATCAGCTGTTTGAAGTGACACCCGCCGATCCGGCATCGTTTGCCGTGGCCGTCAGTATTCTTTCAGTGGTGGCGGTCCTTGCCGGCCTCGTGCCGGCCCGGCGCGCCACGCGTGTGAACCCGCTGATCGCGCTCCGTTCAGAATAGCTACTCCAGCAGGTATCCAAACTTCTCCCGCGCCTTTTTCATCGTCGCCGGGCTCGGTGCGTTCACGACCGGGAACTTGTCGCGCCAGTAGAACGGGCCTTCTCGTCCGGGCTGATCCGCGGATCGAGCGGCGTGCTCCAGGCATTGTGGACGATGTCGATCGACGTGGCGGGATCGGACCGCGTGAGCATCGCCCAGATCAGCTCATCGAGATTGGACACGTCGATGTCTTCGTCCACGACGATGACGTATTTGCCGGCGTAGGCGCCGACATGGCACTGGCAGGCGATGTGGCCGGCTTGGACCGAGTGTCCTGGATACCGCTGCGTGATTGACACGCCCACGAGCATGCGTGCCGTCCCGACTTCATGCGCCCACACGGCGCGCACGTCTGGGACGCCGGCCTTGACCATGTTCTGTCGCAGCAGCGCCGAACGCGTGACGGCGCGATAGCGCGCAAGCTCGTCCGGCGGGCGCAGCGGCGGGCATCCAAGCATGATCGGATTGTTCCGGTGATAGATGGCCTGGATGTCGAGCACCGGCTCGGGCCGCGTGTCGCTGGCGTAGTAGCCGGTCCACTCGCCGAACGGTCCTTCGGGCAGACGCTTACCGGGATCGACGAACCCTTCGAGCACCAGCTCGGCGTTCGCCGGAATGGGGAGACCGGTGATCTTGCCGCGCACCACCTGCACCGGTTTGTTGCGGATCCCGCCGACCAGCTCGTACTCGCTGACGCCGTAGGGCGTTTCACTGCACGCCATCAGAAACGTGAGCGGATCGCCGCCAACGACGATGGCGGTGGGCATCGGCTCGTTGCGGGCCTGATACTTGTCGCGATGGATGCGTCCGTGCTTGCCCGGCGAGATGTAGAAGCCGACGGAGTTCCGGTCCTGAATCATCACGCGGTAGGTGCCGAGATTGATCCAGTGTTCCTCGGGATCCTCGGTGATATTGAAACTGCCGGTCCCGATATATCGTCCGCCGTCGCGCTCGTGCCAGACCGGCGTCGGAAACTGCGTGACGTCCACGTCGTCGCCGATCAGGATGTTCTCGAAGACGGGGCCCGTCTCCACGTACTCGAACGGGACGCGTTTGAGATCTTTCAGATAATGCTCGAGGAACGCCTCGCTCAATTCGAGCTTGTTCAAGTGCGTCGGAAAGCCGAGCGTCATATTCTTGCGTTTACCGCCAAAGAAGTTCGTGAGCACGCGGTGGCCTTTGGCGCAGCCGGGGACCTCGTCGAAGACGAGGCAGGGAGCGGCGTCGCTGTGCAGCGCGATTTCGGCGGCCATGCCGATGTCTTCCTGCCACGACGCGCCCGAGATGAGGCGGATCTCGCCGAGCTTTTCAGCTGCGGCGACCCATTGCCGCAGGTCGTTGTACACCAGCTCGACATGGAGTCCGTCGTGCCGCTCGCCCACTTTGACCGCGGGCCGCGGATCCTCGGTGCCGGTCGTGGCCGCGCCAATCGGGCTGCTCATCGCGTCTTTCAACACGTTCTTCATGGTGCGCATTGGAACTCCTGCCGTCTTCAGTCATCAGTCTCGGACTAATGACCAATGACTTACGACCAATGACCAATGACTTAATTGGTCTGACCATTCAGCGACGTCAGTGTCCGACAACCCGGAATGAGAAGTCAACCGCGATCTGCGATTGCACAGGGACAACGGGGCGTACGGAGACAACGGCTCAACACAGAGGCGCAGAGAAACGGAGATTGTTGTGGTCCAGCCTAGTTACGGGACACTAGCAGGTCGCTGAAAAAGGCGCCGACCTGAAGTTAAAACTGAAAAGCTAAAACAGAAAAGTGCGCTTTTCCGCCTGCTTTTGACTTTTCTGTTTTAACTTTTCACTTCAGGCTGCGTTTTGCAGCAGCCTGCTAGGTCTTGCCTCCGTTGCTCCGTTTCTCTGTGTGATCCCGTTGCCTCCGTCCTCTCCGTTCGCCGGTACGCGGGCGGCCGTTGCCGCTGGCCTTGTGCAGGCGGCGGCGCTGGCGGGCGAGCGCACCGCCCAGCCTCGCCTGGATCTGGGCGACGTGCTGCAGCATCAGGGTAAAGGCCGCTTCCTCGTCGCGCTGTTTGATGGCGTCGGCGATCAGCCGATGCGAGTCGCACACGGCATGCTGCACGCCGGACGACAGATCGAGGCCGGCGACGACTTCCACGGTGAGGTCCGACAGCGAGTCCATCAGCACTTTCAGCGGCAGGTTGCGCGCGCATTCGGCGACGACCCGGTGAAAGCTCAAGTCGAAGGGGCTGTAATCGCCGCGCCGCTCGAGCGCGAGCTCCTGCTGGTTCACCACGTAATCGAGGCGCTCGAGATCGTCGGGATGCGCGCGGCGTGCCGCCAGCCTTGCAATCGGCGGCTCGATCAGCAGGCGCGCTTCGGTGATTTCCTCATGCGTGGTCTTGCCGAGCCGCAGCATCAGCGACAGCGAGCGCATCACCGGCCCGTGATCCAGATCGGTGATGAAGGCGCCGCCTTCGGCCCCGCGCCGGATCGTCAGCAGGCCGAGCTCTTCGAGGGATCGGTATGCTTCGCGCACCGACACGCGGCTGGTGCGATAGCGCTGCGCCATGTCGCGCTCCGCCGGGAGCTTTTCACCGGGCAGCAGCGCGCCGTCGGAAATCTGCTTCTTGATGCGTCTGGCAATCGACTCGGACACGCGTCCGGAGCGGCGGGGCCGCGACAGCTGCATGGGGCGGATTCTATCAACACCTGACGGATCATGACATGAACGTTGGTCTTCGCGGCCTGTGCGTTCCAGGGCGGCGTCGGTTAATCGCTAGTGGACGGTTCCCTCTGTTACCATCACCGGCCGATGGCCCTGGCGTCGGTCGCATCGTCGCGGCGGCGGCCGCCGCCACTGTCTTCTGGGTTCTTCCGCTCGGCCTCGACGCGCCGGTGCAGCAGGCGCTCGCGGTCACCGTGTTCATGGTGGTGGCCTGGATTACCCATGCGATCGATCACGCGCTGGCGGGGTTCATCGGGTGTTACCTGTTCTGGGTCCTGAAGATCGCGCCCTTCCCGGTGGCGTTCGGCGGGTTCGCCGACAGCACGCCCTGGTTCCTGATGGGCGCGGTGTTCTTTGGCATCATGGCCACCAAGTCGGGGCTCGCCCGGCGGCTGGCGTATGTCGTGATGCGGGCCGTGGGACCGAGTTACCGGCGCCTGCTGTTCGGCCTGATCCTGGCGGACTTCCTCCTGACGTTCGTGGTGCCGTCGGGCATCGCGCGCGTCGTGATCATGGCGGCGGTCGCGCTCGGCCTGATGGACGCGTTCGGCGTGGATCGGACGACGAATATCGCGCGCGGGATGTTCATCATCCTGACCTATTGCGCCACCATCTTCGACAAGATGATCATTGCGGGCGCCGCGTCGATCATTGCGCGGGGCGCCATCGAGCGCGTCGGCGGCGTCGAGGTGCTGTGGAGCCGCTGGTTTCTGGCCTACGCGCCGTGCGATCTGATCACGATCGTCGTCGCGTGGCGGCTCACGCTGTACTTCTATCCGCCCGAAAAGGCGGTGCTTCCCGGCGGCGCCGCGGTCCTGCAGGACGTTGTCAAGGCGCTCGGACCGTGGACGCCACACGAACAACGCGCGGCGCTGTTGATGGGCGCGGCCATCGCGCTCTGGATGACCGATTTCATCCACCACATCGCGGCGCCGATGATTGGTCTCGGCATCGGCCTGATGGCAGCGCTGCCACGCATCGGTGTGCTCGACACCGAGGACGTCAAGCGCGTGAACTACCTGCCGATCTTCTTCGTCGCGTCGGCGGTCAGCATGGGGCAGGTGCTCGTCGCGACCAGGGCGCTCGACGCGATGACCGATGCGCTGTTCGCCTGGATGGCGCCCTTCGTAACCAACGTTTACAGTTCCACGCTCGTCCTCTACTGGTCAGCCTTCCTGTACCACATCCCGCTGGGCGACGAGACCTCGATGCTGGCGACGTCGGTGCCCGTGCTGATGAGTTTTGCGCATGCCCACCAGCTCGACCCGCTCGCGCTGGGCATGGTGTGGACGTTCGGCGCGGGCGCGAAGATTTTCGTGTACCAGTCGGCGCCGATGATTGTCGGCTATTCGTACGGATGTTTCAGCGCCCGCGACATGCTTCGCATCGGGGCCTGCCTGACCGTGGCCGAGTCGCTGATCGTGCTGGTGCTGGTGCCGGTCTACTGGCCGTTGATTGGCATTTCGTAGGGGCGGCTCGCGAGCCGCCCCTACACGAGCGACGCGGAGGACGGGAGGAAAACCGGCCCCGGGCGCTTGACACACCCCGACTCGCGAGCCTACCATCGCGACCGAATGGTTAGACCATTGCAGGCGGTCGCCGCCGTGTCGGCGGAGCCGCCGCCGCTGCCCGCTCCAGCCGCCGCGGCCGACGCGCGTCGGGCCGGATTGCTCGTGGTGATCGCCGCGGCAGGCACGGGGTTCTGGCTGCTGCCGTTGCCAATCGAGCCGCTGGCCCACGAAGCGCTCGCCGTGGGCGCC
>QHWF01000135.1 GCA_003222455.1 Acidobacteriota bacterium | reverse complement strand
CAACCGTTGCATCCGATCACCGCATTGACAATGTAGCTGCCGAGTCCGACTAACTTTCGCTCGTGCTTGGCATAGTCCAAGGGAACAGGCGCAATCTGCAGGCCCACTTCGATCCGCGATTCATCACTTGAGCTGTGCTCATCGTCATCCGCCTGGACGCGTGGCGCAGCGAGCACCGTTCCCATCAGGATCAACCCCGCGGATCCTGCAACCGTCCCGACTACTGCGAGCAATCGTTTTGTGAACACGTCTTCACCTCAATTCATGTGAACCGCAGGTTTTACGATTAGGCGCCTTTGTTCCAGCATTCCGCGCAAGCCACCTGTCGAATCATCAGCGTGAGTTGGCGTCCGGTCTGTGACCGAATCATTGAAGACTCCTTCTCAATCGAACGAGTGGACGAATCTTGCCGATCGAAGCAACCCCGATATGGCCGCCGGGCCGAAGGAAACCGCGAGGTGGTCCAGAGATGCGTCTACTATAAAGGGCTCAGCATCCTCAACAGTCCCGAGCACTCACCCAGGGTTTAGGAGCCAGGGCGAACTACGAAGTCCGCCGCTGACCCCTGTCGAATCCAAGAGTTTTTCCTATTGCCGGTCGTCTCGCCCTTCCGTGTCAATGTCCACTCCGAAGACTGTTCCCTTAAACTCCCCCGTATCCGTTGCAAGTACGACCCCGCCAGAGGCGTTAAACAACACCGGGACCAACGTCGCCGTCAACGTAAGGTAGCCGGACGCACCCTTGAGACGCCCGGTTCCACCCGTGATCTGATAGTTCGTGGTAAGGTGGGCCATCCCAGCCGCGAAATCTATGCAAATGGAGGATCCCGCCGTGACCCCGACCGTCAAAAGACTTCCGTCCTGGAAACGAAATACGCCCCCTCCGGCCACATTTGGAAAATAGAGGTGAGTCGGGCCGGAGCAAGTGCTCGGAGGCTGGGAAGAGGGAGAAGCTGGGTCAGCATGTAGTTCACGAAAGGTGAATGGTCCGAGCGTACCGAAGCCGTCTAAATTCTGTTCGTCGGTATTTGTGTTGGGCTGTAATAGATTGATCGTAGCGGGCGCAAGAGTTCCCGAAAACGTCATCTTCACGGGCACGTTTACGGCCACGGACTTCTTCTGTTGTGCGTAGACGCCTGCGACACCGAGACTGAGCATCAGTGCCAGGATTGCAATGCGTTTCATGGGACCAGTCCTTTGTTGAGCGGAATTAACCGCGGATTCCATCTTGACCTGCGACAGGTGTCCCAGAAGCGATCGGGCAACCGACTGGGACTTGCAAACCGCCCGAGACTAGCAGAGCCGCACTTGGGTGTCTGTTCACAGTTGCACACCTGAACCCACCTGAACATGATCGCGCAGGGGCGTGTCTCGCTGGTCGACGCCTCCTTGGAATCGCCCACGGCGCGGCTCTATAAGAGCATCAACCGACTGTTTGCGCGTAATGTGGCAGTTATGGCCGCCGCGCTGCTCCCGGATCCATTGTGGGATCTTGTCGAACCGTTTCTGCCCAGTTCACCGCCTCGACCGAAGGGTGGACGGCCACGCATTCCGGATCGCGCGTGTCTCAGCGGCATTGTGTTCGTCCTTCGCAGTGGTATTCCGTGGCAGATGCTGCCGCAGGAACTCGGAGGAGTGTGAAGGGTGCATAAATCCGGAGCGCGTTTTCCGGCTCCGTGGGAAGGAGTCGGGGAGCGAATGCGTAGAATAGGTCGGCCGTCGGACTACGCTGGAAACTTCGTGTTCATCACCCTCTGTTATTTGACTTCAGGACCGCTGAGTGGCATCTGGTGTGGATTCGAGATCTGCGTTGGACGATTCGTCGTCATCGGCGTCGACGTATACCGGACGCGTCTCACATCCTCGGTTCCGCGGCGTGACAAGTGATTCGATTTAGGTGCGCTTCGAATGTCACAGGGGCTCGAAGTGACGGACCCGCGCCAGCGTCTTCGATGGCTCCGTGTCGCTCCGGTAAATGCCAATATAGGGAGCGCGCCGGGCGGGTCAAGACCGCGAAGCGCCGAAGCGGAGCCGAAGGGCAGTCTTGACGCGCCCAAGCCCTCCCGGACAATCCTGAACCGGAGCGACCGAATCTGCTTCCGCAGCGCGTCCGGCGCCGGCGATTCATTCAGCCCTTTTGGACAGCCTGTTCACACGTGAGAACAAATGCCTGGACCTGGTCGCGCAGCGACAGAACTTCGTCGCTCGACGGTTCGCTGAAGTCGCCATAGTCGCTCGTCTGCCGCTTCTCAAACGCACGGGTTAGGCGCGTGCCGTCTCGGTCGGAACGAGCCCGGTCCGAACGAAATGTTCCTGGAACAGGGCGATGACGCCGCTGTGCCGAGACGAGTCAAGATTTCGAGTTGCGAGCAATGCGCGAGCCGCGTAGAAGGCCGCGTAGTACACGCGGTTCAACGCACCACTGAAGTGCTGTTGTTCGATGAGGAGTTCGGCTTCCTGGAGTGCCCCATGCGCGCGTGCTATCCGATGCTGAGCAAGCGCGTCGGAAGGGTTCACAATGGAATGCTCTCGCGAGCGACGTTCTTGATGAAGGGCGTTCCAGCGACACGCCGCCAGATACTGCTCGCAGGCTTCTTCGGTTGCGAATTGACGCTGAAACTCTCGCAAATTCTTCGGAAACGGCGGGCGCGGCACGCGCCTACACTACAAATAGTAGCGTGCTGAAACAACCGGATAAGCCAGAGTTGGACTTGGTCCGTTCGGGCGCCGCCTGGGAGGCGGCGGCTGCGCCGGCGGGCGGATTGGTCAGGGGATCGGCGAGGTGTTTGTCGATGATCGGCGCAAGTTCGGGTGCGCTCACGAAGTTGTAATGGCTGTAGCCGGGAACGATCGCGAGCCGCGACTTCGAGAGCTGGGTGTTCTGCCAGCCGGGCTCCTTCACGCCGCCGCCGAGCAGAGCGAAAAACTCCGCAATGTGTTTCTGCGAGACCGAGTCGTTGTCGGCGAAGACCAGCATCACCGGCATGGGCAGCTTCTTCACATCGGCGGACCAGTCGTAGGACGCGCCCATCATCTTGCCCATCTTGTCGAGGAATTGCGGGAAGCGCTGCGGCTCGGGCCATTGCTTCGAGAATTTTCCAGTGGGCGTCTGCATCATGTTTCCAGCCATGGCGGCGCCGACCTGGCCCATGCCTTTCTGCGCTTCGGGGTACCAGCCGCTCTTGGCGTACGGGCTAGAGATGACGACAAGCCGGCGGACCTTTTCCGGGTGCTGGATCGCGGTGCGCAGGCCGACCGCAGCGCCGAGCGATAAGCCGACGATGTCGGCTTGAGGAATATTGAGCTGGTCGAGCAACCCGGCAATGTCGTCACCCATGGTCGCAAACGCAAGGGGGCGGTCGGTGTCCGCCGTGCGGCCGTGGCCCTGCAGTTCGACCGCGATCACCTTGTGGGTCTTCGCGAAGGACTCGAGCAGCGTGGACATTTCGCCGATCGTCATCAGGCCGCCGTGCAGCAGGACCAGCGGTTCACCCTGTCCATAGATCTCGTGATAGAGCGTGATGCCGTTCACATCGGCATAGCCGGAGAAGACGGGCGCGAGCGGCGCGCGGGCGGACGTTTCCGTTGTGGCGTGCGGCATGGCTGGCCGTTCCTTCGGAGCGGATCCTGTTTACTGCCGACGATAGACGATCTGGAGATCGTCGTCCCAGTGCGCGTCGTCCCGGCATAGCTGCCAACGGCCAACGATGGTGTCACCGTTATCGGCGAAGCTGCCTGTAAACCTTTGCGAGAACCCGGGTGCATCGCGCCGTATTCGCCACGCTTCGACATCGACGTTCACCTCATAGACCCGGAATACGCCCCGTGAGTCGAAGTAGTGCATGCACAGCCGCGATCCACTGCTGGCCGTGGATTCGTCGGTGTTCGCATCGACACGATCCGCGTCGGTGAACCCGATGATCGACATGGCGTCGGGAAAGTCCGGATGATCGTTGCGCGAGCGGAGGATCAGAAAGCGCCGTCCCTCCAGCCATTCGATCGAGGCAGTGCCGTGTACGACGACGCCCGGAACGGCAGGATGTGTCGCCTCGGTGACCCAGCTCCCCACGAGTCGGTTGAGCGGCTGGAGCGCTGGTTCTGTTGTCCTCTGCATCAGATATGCTTTCGGATCCATTGTTCGGCTTCGACTAAGTTATCAGCGCAGACCGAAGAATCGTTCAAAAAACTCGCGAGCGACATCGACATCCGAGACCTGAAGGTCGATGTGATTGAGTTTCATGGATCCTCCGTTTGACACTTCACAACTTTGGCTGACCATGCCGAGGAAGCTTGGCTATCCCTGGTCGATCCTCACGAACGTTACCTGCGCCGGGTCATGAACACGTGCAGCGCGCGTTCTCCCGCCACGTGTCGCGTGCACTCGTAGCCAAGCGCGCGCAGATCGACGCCGGCGAGTAGCGGCTCGCCGGAGCCGAGCAGCACCGGCCGGATCGCGAGGTGCATTTCATCGATGAGACCGGCGCGAAGGTACTGCCGAATCGTGGCCGGGCCGCCGCCGAGGCGAATGTCACATCCGCTGGCGGCCGCCTTCGCTTGTTCCAGTGCGGCGTGGATCCCGTCGATGACGAAATGAAATGTCGTCCCGCCCTTCATCGGCACCGGCGAACGGGCGTGATGCGTGAGGACGAACGTCGGCACGTGGTACGGCGGCGCATCGCCCCACCATCCCTTCCAACGGTCGTCGGGCCACGGCCCGCGGACCGGGCCGAACATGTTGCGCCCGAGGATCCAGGCGCCCATGTTCTCGAATCCCTGCTTCGCCATCGCGTCGTCGACGCCAGTGTCCCCGCCGGGCTGGCCGTGCATCTCACGCCAGACGCGGGTGTGAAAGAACCAATCCATCAACTCAGGGCCGTTGACGCCGAGCGGATTGTCGAGACTCTGGTTCGGCCCGGCGCTGTAGCCGTCGATTGACATCCCGAAGCTTCTGACGAGGAGTCTTGACATGAGAATGTTTCTCGAAAGGGTATTGCGCGTCGGCGATCTCACGGCCATCCGGCGCTCGGTGCGGGAGCCGCGATCGCCAGCAGCTGACCGGTGCGCGCCTTCGCCGCCTCGTCGATCTTGTCCATGCCGCGCCACTCGGCGGCAAGAATGAACAGCGTCTTCCGCTCAGATCCGCCAAGTATGCAGGCGAAGCATCCTTGATCTGTCGCAACGGTTTGCAGCACCTGCCCGCCTTCGCGAACGCGCACGCAACGTTTGTTGGGCACGTCGGCGTACCACACGGCATTCTCGGCATCAATGCAGATGCCATCGGGCACGCCATCGCCCAAGTCGGCCCAGACACGCCGGTTCGACAGGCCGCCGTCAGTGTTGATGTCAAACGCCGTGAGTCTCTTGCCGTACGATTCGGCGATGATGAGCGTGTGATTGTCCCTGGTGATCGCCATGCCGTTCGGGAACGCAATCCCGTCGGCCACCTGTCGCACGGAGCCGTCGATGCTGACGAGCGCGATCAAGCCTGGGCCGCCGTTCGCGTAGATGTGGCCGCGACCATCCACGACAATCTCGTTCCACGGCTGCTCGCCGAGACGACGCAGATCGGCGTGCGTCACTAGCGAGCCATCGAATTCCCGTCGGACCAACCGACCTTCGCGGCCGGCGACGATGAGGAGGCGGTCATCATGGAGCCAGTCGATACAGAACGGCAGCTCAAAGGGCACGTCCGTGATCTCACGCTGCCCATCATGACGAACCACCACGATTTGTCGCGCGCCCCAATCCGAGAACCAGAGTCGATGGCCATGCCAGCGCGGCGACTCACCCATGGCGATCCCTGTCAGCAGCGTTGTCGGCGTATCCATCGCACCTCCATCAACACAGTCGCGCCATCACGGCAGAGACGACGCCGGTGAAGCGGATCTGAGATGCCGCGATCAGTGCGCATAGTGCAGTCCCACCACGCCGCTCGAGTACGGGGTTGCGGACACGAGGCGGAATGTCTTGTGAACGTCACCAGAAAACAGGCGCTTGCCGTTTCCAAGCGTTAAGGGATACACGAGCAGGTGAAGCTCATCGACCAGGTCGTGCGCGAGCAACGCGTGCACGAGTTGGCTGCTGCCGTCAGTCACAATTCTCCCGCCCGGCTCGGCCTTCAGTGCCTGCACCGACTGGATGACGTCGTCTCGGTGTTTTCACGCTCGGTGGGGGTTGCCCGTCCACCGATTGAATCGCCCTCACTCTTCTCGTCGAATAGCGATAGGCAAAATCGACATGACCGGGCCAAACGACTCGCTAACCGCGGCTCGGCCCAGGCGATCAACAGTGCGGCATCATCCAGCCCGACCATGGCCCACCCGCCACCGTGCGATCTGGATAATGGGGAATCCTTGGGTCAACCGCCGGCGGGCCGACACTGGCCGATTAGACGTGTTCTCGTCAGCCAGTAACCGATGCTGCGTCCGCTTCTCCGTCACGCGCTCCGCTGATCTCGTCGGGGAAGGCTTTCGCATACGCCAGCGCGCGCTTGACGAGCACGCGCGGCCAGCGGAAATGGCTCGCCGTCCGCTCAACGGATTTCAAGTGTGTGCACACTGTGCACGAAGGTCAAGGACGGCGCTCAGCTTTCGATGGCCGACAGATCGAGCCGGCCGAGACGCTCTGGATCAGCCAGGATGTCGATCTCGACGACCTTCCCGCCCGCAATCGTGAAGCCGAGCACGGAAAACAATCGGCCGTCGGACCGGCGCGACACCAGCCCGATGTTACCGTTCACGAGCACAAACTGATTGGACAAACCGAGCCTCGAGAAGGTCGATGCTTGTGCAGCGACGGCCTGGGCACCTCGCACGATCCGTGATGCGCCCGCGAGCGCACCGCCATCAGCCCGCAGCACGATCTCTGGATCGAGCACGGCGACCAGCCGCTCGAAGTCACCATCGCGGGCGGCAGCAAGGAACGCATCGACGACACGCCGCTGCTGATGCAAGTCGTGCTCCGGGTTCGGGGCTTTGCTCTGGACGCGACGCCGTGCGCGGCTCGCGAGCTGACGCGCCGCCGCGGGCGAGCGTTCCACGATTGGAGCGATCTCGTCGAACGTCATGCCGAACACGTCGTGCAGCACGAATGCGAGCCGCTCCGCCGGCTCGAGGGTCTCCAGCACCACGAGGAGCGCGAGTCCGACCGAGTCGGCGAGCATGGCGTCCGACTCCGGATCCCGGTCGGCGCGAGTGATGACGGGATCGGGCACGCGCACGTCCAAGGAATCCTCCCGGCGCGACGCCCGCGTTCGCAACATGTCCAGGCACACCCGCGCGACGACGGTCGTCAGCCAAGCGCGCAGGTTCTCGACGGCGCTGACATCGGTGCGGCCGAGTCGAAGCCAGCTTTCCTGGACCGCATCCTCCGCTTCGCTCGCCGACCCGAGCATCCGATACCCGACCGCGCGCAAATGCGCCCGGTGCTCTTCGAATTGCTCAGCGAGCCATTCAGGTGTGTGCATCGGTCACATTCCTCCGTCGCGGTCCGTCATGGTAGTGACGGACGAAACGTCGATTATCTGACAGAGGAGGAGGCAAATGAGAACATGAAAAAGTCCGGCGCGAGCCAAGGCCAGTCGGCATCGGAGCTCATCTCGAAAAGAATCGCCGAACTCGGGGACTGGCGCGGGGAAACCCTCAGCAGAATGCGCAAGCTCATCAAGGAAGCAGACCCGGACGTCGTCGAGGAGTGGAAGTGGATGGACACTCCGATTTGGTCGCACGACGGCATCATCTGCACTGGCGAATCCTACAAGAATGTCGTGAAGCTTACCTTCGCCAAGGGCGCGTTTCTGAAGGATCCGGCCCGTCTCTTCAACTCGAGTCTCGACGGAAACGTACGCCGCGCGATCGACATCCACGAAGGAGAAGAAGTTGACGGGTCCGCCTTCAAGGCGCTCGTTCGCCAAGCGGTCGCCCTCAACAGTTCTGGCAAGTCGAAACCTTCGAGAAGGCGAAGTCCGAAGGGATTCCGCAACCGCGAACGTGGCAAAGGAGAAGCGAAATGAAAATACATTGGCGTCGGGGTAGGAAGGGATTTTCGGGAGGCGTAGGGAACCCGAGTCCGAGTCTCGAACTCGGGTTCTCATACCTGTGAGACTGACCCCTGTCACCGCCCTTTGTATTGCACGAGAACGTTGGCGTTTTGCGGCCTGGTAGCACAGCCTAGCGCTCTGATACTTACTCCCACGAGAATAGGCGCTCCTGCCGAATAGTTCACCGCCAGCGGCCCGCTATCATTGGCTGCTGCAGTCAGGGTGAGCGTCTTCGTCCCGGCGGGTGTTCCGTCGCTGATCCGGATGACAGCATTCGTGCTACACCCCAGGGGCGCCGTCCCTAAACCCACCTGAATACGAGTTATTGAAAGATCTCTATCCGGGGTCAACCTCCCGGCCGTAAAGACATTGCTTAGAGCCCCCGCGAGAAATGTATTCCAGACTTGGCTGTTCGCGGGCCCAGCAGGGCCCGGCAGTCCCATCGGTCCAATTGAACCGGTTGCTCCCGCTGGGCCCGCAGGGCCTTGGGCTCCCGCTGTGCCTTGGGGTCCCGTCGCACCCGTGGCTCCAACCGGGCCTGCCGGTCCTTGCAAACCTTGCGCTCCGGTCGCACCGGTGTTCCCGGTTGGTCCTTGTGGCCCGGTCGGTCCAGTGGCACCGGCCTGAGCCAATAGATTCCAGGACCCGGGGCTGACATCCGGTTCAGCGCCAGTGCTCGCGCCGGTGGCAATGTAGCTGGATCCGCCGAAGCTCACGGCATCATTGAGGGCGTAGCTTGTCGACGCAACCCACGGGCCGCGCCAGTTGATACTAAGCCCGCTGCTCCCAGCTCGCGGCGTGCCGGTGACCTCAAGTGAGCCCAAGCTCTCGCCGCAACCATTGGACGCCGAAACAACGTAGTAGTACGGGGTTCCATTTGTGAGGCCGGTGTCGGTATAGGGAGGCGACGAGACTTGAGTGGCAATCGTTGTGTACGGGCCGCCACTCACGAGCGAACGCCTGACACTATAGCGAGTAGCGCCCGCGACAGCCGTCCAACTGACCGAAACCGTGGTGTCGCCAGAAGTCGCAATCACGCCGGTCGGTATGCCCGGTGACGCGCACGTTGCCCCCGCCGACACTCGGGCGATCCAGGTGCCCCAGTCCGCTCCACCATCGGACCGCGTGTACTCACCCGCAATCCAAACGCTCGCGTTCCCGTCGAACGGATCGGCAGCGGCGCCCGAGTAGTCGCCCCAACGCGGAGGATTGGGCGAGGGATCGTAGGCGGCGAGTCCCAATTTCACGAGGATGGGCGTCTGGAGCGTACCGGCGCCATCGGTCACGTTGTGTGCACTCGTGTAGACCGACGCGAACTCGCTGATCGAGGATCGATTGAACACGGTCACGAGGTTGTCGCTCGCGTCGATTTCGACGGCCGGATAATAGTAGTACTCCCCCGACTCGCCGAACGTGATCTCCTGACCGACCGTTGCCGTGGCCGTCGAAACCTGAACGAAATGGAGGCACGACCGCAAGGCGTTATCACCCGCGGGCACGCACCCCGTATTCCCGGCCATCCATAAAGAGCCATTGCGGTAGACGACATTGAGCAGTCGCGCATCGTTGGTGGCAATCAGCGTTGCGCTTCCTGCTTGAGCCGCATCGGCTGGCGTGACGAGCGTCGTTTGCATCGGTAAGGCTGCCGTCGTCACGGCAAGGCCACCTCCCGGGCCAGGCAGGCCGTTGATCGACCACATTTGCAGCGTCGAAGTCGGATTGCCGGTGGAAACTGCCGCCATGTACAGCGTCGATGTCGACGACAGCGACTCCGCGACCTGAATCGACTCGACTGCTTGCGGCGGCGCAAAGAACTGCTGCGCCGGCGCGTTGGCACCGGCGATCAGATCGGACTTTCTCAGGACGAGGAACTCCGATCCGAGAAACTGTTGCGTTGAGATGGTGAACGCGTCTCCAGTCAGTGCCAGCTTGTCGTCATTGAACCCCAGGGATGGAAAATCAGGAAAGGCGTCGTTGAAGGATGCCACGTAGAGCGTGTAGGTCCCCGTCGGGTCGCTCGTTTTCGACACAGCCAGCCGCCAGGAGCCGATGCTTTGGAACAGGCTGTCGAACCCGAGCGTGACAACGGAAACGAACCACCGCCCGCTCGCTGCATCGTATCGCACTCGTGGATCAGAAATGAGGTAGGTGAAGAAGTCGACCGCGAAGAAGGCGCCGAGACCGTTATCGTAAATGACGGACGGCGGGTTGGTCTGCCTGCTCCAAATGCGCACGTGGTCGTTCACGGCCTCGAAAATGTGGCCGGGGCCGACTGCGACCTGCGTGTCGGGTGGGATAGCCCCGCCGTCGACCAGACTCATCCCATCAAACCCGGCGCCGTCGATGGCGACCGTTGAGAACGGCGATGGAGGAGCGCTCGAGGGCGCCGACCTCAGAGGCGTCACTCTCTGTTGGTTCGCAAGATCTTTGTGGCGACGAAATGCGGCCGGGTGGGGGTGTTGAAACTCCTTCAGTCGACGACCGCCCCGTTCCCCAGCGGCTTGTGGCGCCAATGCGCGGAGCTCGACTTCGCCGTAACGTTCGAAGTGAGGTCCGTTGGACGCTTGGGCATGAACTCTGGTAGAAGTGAAAATTGTCACGAGGGTCCACATGGCCACAATCGCGGCGACGGTGATGCGAGTTACACGATTCATGTCTGCTCCTCCTCGTGGATCGAGCGGCCTTCGTCCAGTTGGTTCTATCGGCGCGGGAAATGCTTTACGGTTGGGACCTCTCGCCTGGCAGAGCAAGTGGGGTACCCACGGGAGAATGGCGACGGGTGGCTATAACCAGCGGAGACGGCGTTGGTTGGCGTGATTCACGGAAGTGTTGAAGGCTGCGTTGGGGAATGAACCCGCCAGTTCTGTGATCCGGTGACGAATCCTGCGTGAGCCTAATCGGTCGCGTTGAGTAACTAGGTTAGAGTGCGGCTTTAGTCGCGCCCGGGCGAGGTGATCGGGCCCGCTGGCGCTTACGGGCCGAGCGCTTCAGAGGGTGTGAACAAATCGCGTTCAGTTCGCGTTCGGCCTGCAAAAGATACTTTGGATTACGCTGCCACGACCGGCGATGGGTATGAATTCCGACGAACCGCCATGTTGCACGGCGACCGACTTGGCTGTCAGCAGACCAAGCGATGCCATCAGATCGCTCGAGCGCGTAAACCCAGGCTCCCGCAAATATCGCGCGACTTCAGCTGGAATCGGCGTCGTCCGCTGCACGACGTCGATGCTGAGCGCTTTTGAGTTGGGCGTGGCTGCGCGCACTTCCACGTGAGGCTCCACGCACTCTTCCAACAACGAGAGCGTCGCCAACACACACCCGGTCACCGCAACCACGCCGAGATTCTCGTCGAACGTGTAGGAGGCCGCGTTCGGCGCCACGGTACACTCGAGTTGAAGTCGTGTGAGCTTGGCTTCCGCCTCGAAGCCCGTCTTGACGTGCTCCAGAATCGATTCTATCGGTCTC
>QHWF01000796.1 GCA_003222455.1 Acidobacteriota bacterium | reverse complement strand
GGCTTTAGCCGGACGATTTCAGCCGGACCTCGCGGCGTTCACGCTCGCCAGCACGCGGCGCGCATTCCCCGCGATAACCCCGAACTGGCCGCTCGCGATCGCTGCCGCATCCACGAGCGCCGAGCCGACGCCAACCGCCACGGCGCCCGCGCGAATCCAATCGCCCGCGTTGTCGAGCGTCACCCCGCCGGTCGGCATCAATTTCAGCTGCGGCATCGGCGCGCGCACGTCCCTGATGAATTGCGGGCCGAGCATCGTGGCCGGAAAGACTTTGACGATGTCGGCGCCGGCCTCATGCGCGTCGAGAATTTCGGTCGGTGAAAAACAGCCGGGCAGCGCCGGCACGTCGCGCTCGTGACACATGGCAATCACGTCTCGCCGGAACACCGGTCCGACGACGAACGTGGCGCCCGCGTCGATGACGGCCCGCGCCGTGTCCGCGTCGGTGACGGTTCCTGCGCCGAGCAGGAATCCTTGCGGCAACGATGGTGCGAGCTGACGAATCAAATCGATCGCGCCCGGCACGGTCATCGTCACTTCGAGCACACGCACGCCGCCGTCGGCGAGCGCGTCCACGACGGCACGCAGCTTTCCCGGATCGCGGAGGCGGATCACCGCGACGACCCCAATCTGTTCGATCTGCTGCGCGATTCCCGTCCGCCTGGCGCTGGCAATCGTCTTCATGATGGCAGGCACTCGCATCCGGCGCGTCCGTTCGCCTCACGCGGCCGGCGCGCGGTCGCAATTATAAGTGGACCCCGCAGGCATGTGAACGGCGGCGACACACATCACACCCCGGACAGTTCGACTGGATGACCCGCTGCGGCCGATCGATAAATCGCCTCGATCGCCTCCACACTCACGCGGCCGCCCAAGCCATCGCACGCCGGCGGCGCACCGGTAGACACCGCGCGGATGAAGTCCTCGAAGACGCGTTGATGCGCCGACGCATCGGCAACGACAGGTGAGGCGGCGCTGACCGCTGCCGTCGTCTGCTCCACGCGCTGCATCGGCTCGCGACCACGCAAATCGACACTCACGAGCCGGTCGCCGTCGAGGATGATCGTGCCCTCGGAACCGGTCAACTCGAGACGGCGTGCGTAGCCTGGAAACGCGGCGGTCGTCGCTTCGATCGTGGCGAGCGCCCCACTCGTGAACTCCAGGACCGCCACCGCCGTGTCTTCCGCTTCGATCGCGTGAAAAGCCGTCGCGGTCCGCCCGAACACGCGGCGCACCGGGCCGAAGCACCACAGGAGGAGATCGACGGTGTGGATCGCCTGGTTGATCAGCGCGCCTCCGCCGTCGAGCGCTTTCGTGCCGCGCCATCGCGACTGGCGATAATACTCGTCCGCACGATGCCATTTCACGCGCGCGGTGCCGAGGATCGGTTTCCCAAGATCGCCGCCGGCGACGAGCTTCTTGAGGCGAACGACGTCGGGTTTGAGACGATCCTGGAAGATGACGCCCAACGTGACGCGCGCACGCGCGGCTTCCCCGACGAGCGCGTCCGCCCGGGCGGCGCTGATTTCGAGCGGCTTTTCGACCAGCACGTGCAAGCCGCGGCGGGCAGCGGCAATGCCGTGCTCGCCGTGCAGCCCCGAGGGGCTGCCAATGGCCACCATGTCCATCGGCCGGTGATCGAGAAAGGCGTCGAGCGTGTCGAATGCCCCCGCGCCATGCGCCGCCGCCAGGCGCACGGCGTGGTCACGCGTCGGCGCGTACACGGCCGCGACGTTGACGTCGGGAATGGCGCTGGCGGCGCGCGCGTGAGTGTCGCTGATATTGCCTGCCCCGATCAGACCGACGTGAACCCTCACCGCTCGGAGGTCTGTTGCGCCGCGAAGGTGCGCGCCTCGCGCTCAATCGCGTCGGCGGTCGCCACGGAATCGAGAATCAGCAGCCGATAGCGGAACGTGACCGAGGTGTGTGGCTCAAGAGTGAGGTCGAACGGCGGCTGCCTGCCGTCTGTGAGCGACGCCTGGCCCAACGGGTTGGCGGCGAAGAGGCCGTAGCCACGCGCATGCCAGTAGGTCGGAAATCCCGGATTCGATGGATGGTCGAACATCGCGAGCGTGACCGGGTGTTCGCCAATGCGTCCGGTCAGCATCGTCCATCGGCCCCTCGTGCCCCACACGTCGTCGCCCTTCTTCCCTTCGCTGCTGGTGTACAGCCCTGTGACGCCGGTGTTGTTCAGCGCCGGAACGGCCGTCGCCTTGCCATTGGCATCGGTGAAGACCTCCGCGCTTTTCGACGGATGTTCGAGCTGCCGTGCCACACGCAGGCCGAACACTCCTTCTTTGTTGTCGTGGAAGACCACCCGTTCATCGCCGGCCGTCAGCATCGTCGTCCGCTCGACGCTGCGCGACGTGTCGTCGCCACGAAACACGAACGTGGCATGCTCGTGGAGCAGCGCGAGGCCACGCGAATTCACCCAGTCCGATTCCGTCATCAGCGTGCCGCTCTGCGCGCGGCTTTCGGCCTTGACGATGCGGCGATGGACGATCGTGCCCATGATCGTGCCCATCTTCGGAGCGTCAGCGGGCGGGATCGCGTCCGAATTGTTCCAGAAGTCGAGGCCGTTGACGTTGCCGTAGTTGAACCACAGCCCGACGTGATGCGGATGATCGACGCGCTCACCCGGACGCGGATCGAGCGGCCACCCGCGGGTGACGAGGGTGCCATTCGCGCTTCTGAGCGGATACAGCACCGGCTTCCTGAGATGTTCGTCCCACAGATACGACGTGAACGGCTTGCCGCCAATCGTGACGTCGACGCGCCTGGCGGACTCCTTCGGCGTGACGGTGACCTGGTTGGCCGGGAAACCCTGCACGACAACCGTCAAGATCACGACGATCGACAGGAGCCACAGTGCACTCGCTCCGGGCCTGCTCATGGCTCGTGCTCTCCAATTCCAAATTCCGAATTCCGAATTCTCAAATGCCTGCCTTCTGCAGGAGCGTTTTCATGCCGGCCCAACTCTGCCGCGTCGATTCTTCCGGCGTGCCGGCGCCGCGCCAGTGTGTCTCCAGCGTGACCGCGCGCCGATAGCCGTCCTGTTTCAGCGCACGAAACTGACCGGCCCAGTCGATGACGCCCCGACCCATGGCCATCCATTCCCAGCCGGAACCGTCCGCCTTGCGCACCGCATCCTTGCAGTGCAGGTGTCCGATGCGCTGCTTCGGGAGCTTCGCGTAACCGTCAGGATAGGGCACCTCGCCGCGTGTCACCGCGTTGCCGGGATCCCAGTTCAGCTCGAGCGCAGGCTCCTGCACCGCGGCAAGAAGCCTCGCCGACTCGGCCCCGGTGGCGGTGTTGCAGGACGGCTCGTTCTCGATGACGAGCGTCAGGCCGCGATTCTTCGCTTTGACCGCCGCCTCGCGAATTTTCGCGTCAATCGCCTGGCGGTGCGGCGCCTGGTCGTCGAGCCGCCAGAAGTCGAAGATGCGAATCCGATCGGTGTTGAACACGCGGGCCAGTTCGAACGCGCGCTCGAGCATCTCGCCCTGCTGATCGTAGGTGAAGTCGGCGCTGAACTCGTCGCGTTGGGGGCTGTATTTCGAGCGCGGCGCACCCGGCCAATCCACCTTGAAGATCGGCGAGGCGATGCAGGCCACGCGCAGCTGATACCGTTCCAGCAGGCGGCGCGCCTCGGCGACATCCTTCGAATCCCACTTCATGATGTTCTTCTTGCCGGCCTCCCGCAGATCGACGTAGCCGAGGCCGAACTCCTTCGACGCACATCGAACGGCCCTCACCAGGCGAACGTCACGATTGAACGCAGCGGCCTTCGCGCTTGCCAGGCCGTAGCTCGCTCAAGTGGCAGCTAGCGGAGGCTGGGTCTTTGCGTTCCAAGGCGGCGTCAGTTAGTCGGACATGCTCTGGCACTACGGTGACGACGATCAACGCAGAATCCGCAGAACACGCAGAACCAATTCTGGTTTCTCTGGTCGGCGAGTTCCGCGAGTTCGGCGTTGTACGTCGGCGGCAGCTCACAGCTCGGCGAGCCGCCCCTACCGCAAAGAAGATTGCGCGTCGACCACCTGCACACCGATGCTCTCGAGATACTTCCTGTTGATCACCGCCGACTCTTTCGGTGTGCGTGCCTTGTCGGGCACTGCATCGAGCTCCACCACCGCCCACCCGCGGAATTTGACCTCGTGCATGGCGGCAAATACGCCTTTCACGTCCACCTGTCCGCGACCCAGCTCCACGAATCGATAGTCCCGCGACGGCCTGGACCCCT
>QHWF01000795.1 GCA_003222455.1 Acidobacteriota bacterium | reverse complement strand
CCTCCGCCATCAACACGGCGCACAGCGCGAACGTACAGGCGGGACGGGTCATCAGTCAGTCGCCCGTGGGCGGCGCCAGGGCGGCGAAGGGCAGCACGGTGACGCTGCTCGTCTCGGTGGGTCCATAGCGCCGCGGCGGCTCGAGGCGGCTCGAGGTATGAGCTGACGGCACTCGGCGCACAGCATGACGACAATCGGTGCGGCAATTGGGACGTGAGTGGCGAACCGTGGAGCGTGTTTACACGATGGCACGCTCACGGGTTCGCCCTTCGACTTTGGGAAGCGGCCAGGTGCGCCGGCTGAGCGTCTTGTGGCGTTCACGCCGGCGCCAGTCGCCGAGGCGGACGTGGTCCAGGCGGCTACCGCACAGACAGTCGAGAAGTCGCTCGGATTGCTAGACATCTTCTAAAGCCCAATGCCGCAGCGAATGAAGCAAGCTTTCGCCGGCTGGGCTTTAGAAGCTGTCTTAGCGGCCGCACGGCGGCCGCCTAGTAACGAAGATTCGCTCACCGACGGATCGTCACTCGGCGGTTTGAGGCGAAGCTTCGTTACCTGAGAGACGTCGGGGTCAAGGCACGTTTCATTCAACGGTTACGCTCCGCGCGCTAACTTAACTAACTGACCCCACCAAAAACACGAAAGACCGTGCGAGTCATGCTGCACGCGTCTCGAGTTGCAGTTCAGATCCCGACGCAGGCACGTTTCACAGGAGTGTGCCATGTGTCTCCGACACACCGTATGGCATGAAACAAGGACGGGGGCACAGTTTCTTTCCCCATCTGAGAACAACCACCTCGGGTACCGACTTTAGTCATCTCGATCGCGACGATTAGTCCTCCACAAAAAAATTTCTTTATCAAGTTACGTAGATTGAACAATAACCGCGCGCATGCTGCCCCTATACTCTCCGCCGGCGCAGCAATTCGCAAACATCAATGGTCGCGGGACGACACACACACCGCGATCAGCACCGGACACGTGCTGATGAACCTGGCGGATCGTCGATAACACCGCGCAAAACGCGTGGAGGAGGATTTGTAGTGATTGATTCATTCGCTCTCTCGGACGGAGGCCTGTTGGCCTCAGCAAGGACGCAGGTGCGCCGGGTCGCGGCTCTATTGCCGGCGGCCGCCGGCGCACTGCTCCTCCTCTCGACCCCGGTATCGGCACAGGTGGCGAACAGGGTCGTCGGGCCGACCGACCCGCGGACCGGATTTCCCGTCGGGCTCATCGACGAGCGGGGCACGTCGCTCGCCCCGTGCGTCGACGATATCGTGCTGTGCCCGTCGGTGCTGCCCAATCTGAACCTGCCTCCAGCCGTCCCCGGGAACTTCCCGGATGAGTTCTTCTATTCCTTCGCTACAGCAGACCTCAACATCCCGGGCTCGACAGTCGCGCTGCTTGAGGTCGCGGTTGAAGGGTCGTTCGTCAATGCGCCTCTCGTCCAGGCGGGACAGCAGACCCTGTTTGGCCGCCTGCGCGTGCGGATTAGAGGCGGGCTCACCATTGGTGCGACCTATCGCATTACGCATCCGTACGGAGTGCTGAACACGACAGCCATCAACCGGAACGGTGTTGGAACGATCGATCAAACGGAGGACATCGGTTGTCTGGCGCCGGTGCCTGGCATCATCTGCCCGCCCTTCACACCGGTCACGACCTCGACCCCGTGGCCGTTCCTCGTCTGGAATCCGGCCGTTGCGCCCGCCGCGCCGGCCGGATACATCGGCGCCCCCGGCATCCTGCACACCGTCGTCGGCAGCCCGACAGGCAACAACCTGTTCAGGGTCGAAGGGCCCAACCTGAGGACCCAGACGACTCTGTTCTCCGTCGCCGGCAAGCGGATCGACTTCACGCCGCCGACGGCGACCGTCACCTCACCGCTCGCCGGCGCCACCGTTAGGGGCACCGTCCCGGTCACGGCGACGGCCACCGACAACGTGGGGGTCACGAGCCTGCAGATTCAGCTCGACGACATCAACCTCGGGCTCGCGAGCGCTTCATCGCCCCTGACCGTGTCGTGGAACACCACCTTGTCGACCGCGGGCTCGCATCGGCTCACGGCGATCGCGCGCGATCTGGCCGGCAACGTCGGCACGTCTGCAGTCGTGCTCGTCACGGTGAACAACGCGGCCCCGCCCCCGCCCCCGCCGCCGCCGGGTCCTCTGGTCAGAACGCCGGACGTTGTTGGCCGGCAGCTGGCAGACGCCCAATCACGGATCGCAGCCGTCGGTCTCACCTCCACCGTCACCTCGGCGCACAGCGCGAACGTACAGGTGGGACGGGTCATCAGCCAGTCGCCTGCGCGAGACGCGCTGGTGCCGTCGGGCAGCAACGTGGCGCTGGTCGTCTCGCTGGGTCCGTAGGGCGGCGGCGGTTCGCGGTACGAGCTGACGGCATTCAGCGTCGACAACGAAGACAATAAGTGCGGCAATTGGTAAGTGAGTGGCGAACCGTGGAGCGTGCTTACACGATGGCACGCTCACGGGTTCGCGCTTCGACTCCGGGAAGCGGCCAGGTGCGCCGGCTGAACCTCCTGTCCACGACGCAGCAATCCGCACACATCGATCGCGGTACGACACACACACACATCGCGGCCAACACCAGGCGCGTGCTGAGGCACCCGGGTTGTCGATGAACACGGCGCGAAACGCGCGGAAGAGGATCGCAGTGAGGCGAAGCTTTGTTACAGGCCAACTCGGATCTAACTTAGTGATCTCGATCGCGACCTTTAGTCTTCCGCTGAAAAACATTTCTGCGGATCCTTACGAACCTTGAATAAA
>QHWF01000794.1 GCA_003222455.1 Acidobacteriota bacterium | reverse complement strand
ACGGCGGCCGCGGACGGCAGGAAGGGTGCGGCGGAACGATCACATGACCGGCGTGCTCGATCGTTTCCTGCGCTACGTCCGCTATGACGGCTTCGTGCATCCGTATCTGCTCAAGGCGAGCGTCGACCGGACGTCGGTGAAGCTGATCGTGCGCGATTTCGTCACCGCGGGCCTGAAGGAAAAAGAATTGCTGCTCTCGCGCCTGGCACACGAGGCGGCCTCCCGCCACCCTGGCGCGACGATGCAGATCGTCGTGGAAGAGCAGTACAGAAACATGCGCGAGATCCTCGATCGACATCCGGTCGTCGTGGAGCATGCACGTGAAGCCATCCGTCGCGCGGGCCTCGAACCGCAGTCCAGACCTATTCGCGGCGGCACCGATGGATCGCGTTTGTCGTTCATGGGCCTGCCAACCCCCAATCTGTTTGCGGGTGAGCACAACTTCCATTCGCGATACGAATGGACGTCGGTGCAGGACATGGAAAAGGCGGTCGAAGTGATCGTCAATCTTGCGCAGGTGTGGGCGTCATCGTAGGGGCCGAGCTTGCTCGGCCCGCCACAACGTCAGTTATCATTTGATTTGCAGGCTGGCGTGGCGGATCGCGGCCGCCGTTCGTTCCACGCGTCCACCAGTCGTCGAAGCTCTTTGATCGGCTCGGGATTATCGTCAACCTGCAGCCGCAGAATCGTATCGTTGTGCAGCCAGACGCCGCAGTCTTTCTTCACGATGACGAGCGCCGCCGACTGCTGCCCGCGCGTGTCGCCGCCGCCTCGCTGCCCGCCTTCGAGCGCCGCGACCAGGCGTTGTGACAGATGACCGGTGGTGTTTTCGAATGCCTCGATCATATTGTTCACCACGTCCGCTCCCGCGAGGATGTTGCCTTGCGCGGTCGCATACTGGCCGCCCTTGTGACCGGCCCACGGTGTGGCTTTCGGCCCGGTGAACGCCGCGTACTCGCCCCGGGCGTTCATGACCGCGAATTGACGGCCCTGCTTGGTCCACGTGTCGGGCAGCGGATCGGAATCCTTGTCCCACACGCGTTTGACAATCGCCGAAGGCGTCTGCCCCTTCCGCAGGAGATCGAGCGCCTGTCGGCCGTAGCTGACGTCGACGATCGCCTGCGTCGCGACGATGCCGACGTTCGCCTCGGCCCAGAGCACGCCATTGCCGACCGAGAAGACGCGCGATTGGACGGCGCCGCCAACTTCGCCGCTCGCCGGGTCGAACCCGAGAATCGAGAATGTGCCCGTGTCCCAGAGAGGCGCGGAGATGGCGTCGCTCGCCTGAAAGGCTCGCAGCCCGTGGTGAAACTCCAGCTGCATTCGGCCGGCGATGCATCCCCGCCCTCGGTGCGACGCTGGACTTTCACCACGGACTGCCGGGGCGCCAACAGCCAGCATGGTGAGCGCCAACGTCATGCCACATTCCCGCTGCCAGATTCCAGATTTCAACATCCACCCCCCCACACGCTGAGCACGGCGTCCACCGCCCTGGCTTTCGGCTCGATGACGACGTAGCGCTCGTGATCCCAGCCTGAGAACTGCACGAGCCAGAACACCCGTGTGCCGAGTCGTGCGACGCCCAGCGGCATCATGTAGCTGGCGCCAAGTCGATCGCAGTTCAGTGCGTCAACCACCATCGACAGCGCACGGTACGTCCCGCTCTCACGGACGAACCATCCGGTGCCGAACGCCGCCAGCGTGCACTCGTGCGTCCCGGCCGTCCGGTATTCGCGCAGGCTCTCGACGTAGTACACGCGCGGATCCCCGCCGTGGGCGTACATCGCTTCAATGGTCGGGGTGATCCGCTCGCGGACGCCGGTCTTGATCGGATGGTTGAACTTTCGCGCAGTCTGCCGCTCGGCATCGTTGAACGCATCCAGCAGGACCGCGCTCATCGCCGTGGCTTCGCCCGAGGTTGGCGGCACGCTCTCGATACGCTCGATGGGCTGCGGCGGCGAGACCGCCAGGCCGTCCTTCGGGTATGGCCGTTCGTGCGGCGGCGGCGGAAACTCGCTGGCGCGGTAGTCGGTCCGCAGGCCAATCTGACGAAGGCAGTGCGCGTCGATCCAGTCTGGCTGGCTCACGTGGATCGGCTGCCGTTCGCTCGCTCCCGCCCAGGCCTCCCATGAATCGAGCGGGCCGGTGGGCCCCCACCAGTTCGACGGCACGCTGCGAACATCGATCGGCACCGTCAACTCGAGCGCCGGCTTTGGCCAGGGTGACGACCATTTCCGGCCGTCGAACGCCGCGAACGGCACGACGATTCCGTCACGACGCAGGACACCGACGGCAAATGGTCGATCGGGCACATCGGCCGCGGCAAGCAAAACCGCCATCACGGAGACGCCAACCACGAACCGCATATGCGCGAGAGTATAACCGCCAGGCCTCAGTCGGAGTTCAGTCGGACCTCGATCGGACCTCGATCTGAGTTCGGCCGGACCTGACCGAGGAACAGGCAGCCAGAAAGGCAAAGGGCTCGAGGCCGTCAACAGCCTCGAGCCCCTTGTCACCGGATCCGATCGGCAGCGTTGTAACGGCTTAGCCACGACGATCAACGCAGAACCCGCGGAACCCGCAGAGAAAACCGCTTTGTTCTGCGGTTTCTGCGTTGAATGTCGTGCCGTATCGCGACGTCAGTTAGTCGGACATGCTCTTACCGCTACCGTTGTTCCTGCACGGTCGTCGTAGAGGATGAATCCAGTGAAAACGCAAAGGCCGTGAACTGCATTTCCTGCCAGGTCTGGTCGCCCCAGTGCACGTCCACGGTCGGATCGGGGTTCGACTTGTTCGCGGCGGAGTTGTCGTACCACGCGCTGGTACGGATCTTCGTGCCTTTCGGCAGCCTGAGCGGCTGCTGGAACACGTAGTCGGTCTGCCAGTTGAAATCG
>QHWF01000793.1:2739-5911 GCA_003222455.1 Acidobacteriota bacterium | reverse complement strand
GCCAGCATCTCGTCGGTCAGCCCCTTGAACGTCTTGCCGAGCATCACGAAGCCGCCGCGCTCGCTGTCGCGTGCGCCGAGGTGCAGGTTGCTGAGGGTGCCCTTGCGGCGGCCGCTTCCCCACTCCGCCGCCAGGATGACGAGGTCCAGCGTGCGCGCCTGCTTCACCTTCAGCCACGTCTGGCCGCGACGGCCCGCCGCGTAACGGCCGGTCAGTGCCTTGACCATGACGCCTTCATGACCGGTGGCGAGTGCTTGCGCCGCGAATGCCGCAGCCTCGGCCAGATTGGCGGTGACCACACGCGGGACAACGTTCGATGCCGTCACCCGGGCAGTCAGGAGGTCCATGCGTCTCGCCAGCGGTTCGTCCACCAGCGGCTCGCCGTCCAGGTACAGGGCATCAAAGAAGAACGGCGTGATGGGCAGGTCCTGTCTCAGTCGATCGACGTCCAGCCTGCGGCCGAACCGCCGCATCGTGATCTGAAAGGGGTGCGGGGTTCCGTCTTCGCGCATCGCGATCGCTTCGCCGTCGAGGACGATCTCACGCGCCGGTATGGCGCGCGCGACGGTCACGACTTCCGGGACGGCGGCGGTCACCTCGCGCAGGTTGCGCGAGTACACCTTCACCTCGTCGTCGACTTTGTGTACTTGGATCGGCTCGCCGTCCAGGTACAGGGCATCAAAGAAGAACGGCGTGATGGGCAGGTCCTGTCTCAGTCGATCGACGTCCAGCCTGCGGCCGAACCGCCGCATCGTGATCTGAAAGGGGTGCGGGGTTCCGTCTTCGCGCATCGCGATCGCTTCGCCGTCGAGGACGATCTCACGCGCCGGTATGGCGCGCGCGACGGTCACGACTTCCGGGACGGCGGCGGTCACCTCGCGCAGGTTGCGCGAGTACACCTTCACCTCGTCGTCGACTTTGTGTACTTGGATTCGCGCGCCGTCCAGTTTGTATTCGATGACGGCGTCGCCGAGTGTCGAGATGGCGTCGGCGACGTCCGCGGCGGAATCGGCCAGCATCGGCTGGACCGGTTGAAACGGCTCGAGGATGAAGCGCGCGAGCGCGGCGTCGCCGTCAACGAGCGCTGTCCGTGCCACCGAGGCCAGATCGCCGGCGAGCATCACGGCCCGGCGGATCCGCGCCGCGCCGATGCCCGACGCGCGGGCGATCGCGTCGATCACGATGCCTTCGAGCGCGCCCTGCCGCAGCTCACCGAACAGGAGGCGGACGAGGAAGTCCTGTTCGTCCCGTGTCGCGCGGCCAAGCAGCTGACGCAGCACCTGCGATCGCGATGTCGCCGATCCCGCACCCGACATGGCGGCGAGGCGATCGAACGCGGCATCCACGTCGCGGATCTCGAGCGACGGCGCGTCAGCCGGCGGGACATCCCGCATGCTGGAAAGCATCGCTCCGCCGATGCCGATGCGCCCCTGTCGGGGCGATCCGCTCAGAAAGGGAACGACCATGCCGATCTCATCGGATGGAAGCCGCGTCAGCAGATCGGCGAGATGTTGCGTTTTTTCGAGTCGTCCGCTCGTTCGCGCGACCGCGCCAGACACCGATACCACGTCCGCGAGACGCATAAGACCATGGTACACCTCGAGAAATTCAGAATTCAGAATTCGGAATGCGGAATGCGAACCAGGCCTTGCGGAATCTGAACTCAGCGAGAGGGGTCAGGGACTGGGGATTGGGAATTCAGCCTGCAGTCCGGATGGTAGAACGCATTCCGAATTCCCAATTCTGAATTCCTAACTGCGTCCGTGCCGTTCGCTGAGGCGCAACAAGCGGGGCGCGCTCTTCGGGAGTTGCGTGTCCGGATGGCGGCTTTCCAGGTACGTCAGGAGGGCCCACACCGCGGGCGATGAACCGATCGACACGATCGCGACCGTGTGGTACAGGGCGGCGATCCCGCCGATCGCAACGAGCCAGTTGATCGGAAGAACCGCCTTCAACATGGTCGAGACCGCGACAATCGCCACCAGGTCGCCGACCGCGGCAGTCAGCCGCCCCAGTCGCGTGAACGCGGCTGCCGGACCGTCCCTGACTGGTTCGGGTGGCTGGGCGCGCCGTTCCTGCAGCCCGGGCGCGAGGTCGTCCTTCCACTGCAGATCGTGACCGACGATCGCGGCTTGTGCCTTGACGACGCGAGAGGCACGCCGATCGCCGTGGGAAAACCAGCGACAGAAATCGTTGACGGACGCCTCGGGATCGACGCCGATTGCGAATGCGTACGCACGAACGTACGCCCGCGCATAGATGCCGCGCGGCCAGCGCGAGAAATCGTTGGATTCGAGCCCGGCCCACAGGTCGGCGCTGACCTTGGTGGCTTCCGAAATGCGATCGAGGGAGATGCCTCGCTGGATACGGATTCGACGGAGATTGGGACCGAAGGCTTCGCGCTCACTCATACTGGCGCCAAGCCTCTCGCAAGAACCTGTCCAGTCTGCGGATGAGCCAGGCGGCTGAATTCTGGCCGTCCGCACTCGACCGCGTGCCAGTTTCTTACACCGCTCTTACAGTTCTGCCCCGCAAACCGGTAACCTGATTTCCACTCACCCTGCCGTCGCGGGCGCCCGGCACCGCACACGTGCGGCTTCGCTGTGCGTCAACTTGACCTCCCGACTGAAGATTCAATCGAATTCACGGCGCGGCGGCGTCTGCTCCACACCGACGCGACCCCTCGTGATATCGGCTCTGTAGTAGTTCTCGGCCCTGATCGGTGCACCGGCCAGCCGCCGCAGCAGCGCGATCTGTCCCACGTGGTTCAGCGCGTCGGCGATCGGCCCCTGAAACAGCTGCTCCGCTTCGCACGCCAGCGGCGCGTCGGACGCCAGGTACTCGTCGAACCGGTGCACGGTGCCGAAAAACCGCTCGACCTCCTGGTCCCATGGGAGCGGCGTCGAGTTGTTCCATGATTGCGCGCCTTTCGCAATCGAGAGGGCCCAGTCGAACAGGTCGCCGATGTGCGCCAGGATCGCGGCCGGCGTGCGTGTGGTATCGCCGGCGCGGAACGAGGCAAAGGCCGGCGGCGCGTCGCGAATGGTCTTGCCACCGCGATAGGCGACCGTCGCCACGGTGTGACGCAATAATTCCCGCTTCGCATCCATCGAGTACCTCCCGATAACGGAGGTAACGGAGGAGACGGAGATAACGGCATCACATAGAGAAA
>QHWF01000793.1:0-2714 GCA_003222455.1 Acidobacteriota bacterium | reverse complement strand
AGTTACTCCGTTGCTCTGTGTGATCCCGTTTCCTCCGTCTGCTCCGTTCCCGTTCTCTCCGTCTACTCCGTTCCCTTCGGCTCCGTGCGCTCCGTTCCCTTACTGACGCAGTATCACGCTGCAACACGTCACCGCGCCTTCCGCTTTTGCCAGCTCGCTCGCGTCGATGCATGACAGACGACACCCCCGGCGTGCAAGCCGCTCTGCCGTTCGAGGAAAAGCGGCCGGATAGATCAGTGAATGGCCTGCGCGCAACGCATTCGCAGCCATCGGCTCCTCGGGATGAACCCGGACGAACTCAACGTCCCCGAATGCCGCGGTCGGAATCCAGTCGGGATTGATCAGCAACACAGCATCGTCCACCGCGGTCACGGCGGACTTCAGATGCAGGCAGCCGGCGACCACCACGTCGCAGACGGCATAGCCGAACGGCATCAGAAGACGTCTGACCTGCGCGATGGCATGGTCATTGGTACGGCTGGAACGGCCGATGTACACCGAGCGGCCGACCGTGAGGACATCACCCCCGTCAATCGTGCCCGGCGCTTCGATCGTGCGCAACATCCGACAGGGTCGAAGCGCATCGGCAACCGCGACGCCTTCCTCGCGCCGCGACTCTGCGCCCGGGCGCGTGATGATCGCCAGCTCGTCGAAGACCACCGCGATGTCTTCGACGAACACGGCGTCGGGCATGTCCGGTCCGGACGTGAGGCGCTCGACCGCGCACCCTGCCGCGGTCAAGGCCTGTTCGTACACCCGATGCTGCCGGCGAGCCGTGTCGACGTCGATTGGCACCCGCGGCAGGTGGGTCAGCTCGCATGCGCCGAACGCCGGGCTGACCTCACGTGTCAGAGCAATCAACACGCATCCATCATAGCGCTGGTGCCGTGAAAGTTTTGATTGCTGATTGCTGAGTGCTGATTTCAAATCAGCAATCAACAATCAACAATTAGATCGCCTGCCCAGAGTCGCCACCGCCTCGATCAGCGATCGCCGATCGACCGGCTTGGTGAGATGCATTTGAAAGCCGGCCTGCAACGTCTGCTTCCGGTCTTCGTCGCGCGCGAACGCGGTGAGCGCCGCGGCGGGGATCGCGCCAATTCCCCGCGCATCCATGGCGCGGAGCCGGCGGATCAGGGCGTACCCGTCTTCGTGAGGCATGGCAATATCAGCGAGCAGCACATCCACGCGCTCGCGCTGGACCATTTCAATGGCCTGTGCGGCCGAAGAGGCCGTCAGCACCACGGCGTCGCGGCTCTCGAGGTACGCCGCCACTACGTCACGGCTGCCATCGTCATCGTCGACCACCAGGACGGAAATACCGGTGAGCAACGAGGACGGTGAAGGCAGGGACGAGCCGTCGCCGGGAGCAAGCGCAGGCTTGGGCATCTGCGCCGCGGCAATCGGCAGCCGCACGGTGAATGTCGAGCCGCGTCCTTCGCCGGGACTGTCGGCGGTGATGCTGCCGCCGTGCGCTTCGACCAGATGCTTGACAATCGAGAGCCCGAGGCCGAGCCCCGACTGGCGGCGCGTGCTCGACGCGTCGGCCTGACGGAACGGCTCGAACACCGACGGCAGGAAATCGGCCGGAATGCCGATGCCGGTGTCGCTGACGGCGATTTCCACCGCGCTCGAGTCGCGGCGAAGGGTGAGGAAGAGCGCGCCGCCATCCGGCGTGAACTTCACGGCGTTCGCGAGCAGGTTCCATACGATCTGCTGGAGACGCGTGCCATCGCCTTCGAACGGACCGACCGTCGGATCGATGTCGCTGACAATGTCGATATGCTTCGCGTAGGCCGAAGGCTGGACGACTTCGACGGCACTGCGGACAATCTCCTGCAGATCCACCGCGCCGCGCTCCAGGTGCAGCTTGCCCGAGATGATGCGGGAGACGTCGAGCAGTTCGAAATCGCGTGCACGGCGCGGCGGCTGCGGACGACGTCGAGGCTGCCGTTTCGCAGCATGTCCGCCCATCCCAGCACCGCGTTCAGCGGCGTCCGCAGCTCGTGCGACACCATGGCGAGAAACTCGTCCTTCAGCCGGTTCGCCTGCTCGGCGCTCGCGCGCGCCGCTTGTTCGCTCTCGAGGAACTGATTGCGCTCGCGCTCGGCCGCACGAAGCTGCGTCAACGCGTCGACCGCCTGATGGTGGAGCCGCTCGGATTCCGTCACATGCCGCCTCTGATCTTCGAGGCGGCCGACGAACATCTGGTAGCTTCGATAGGTGAGATACACGGGCGCCAGCAACAGAACGGCCTTCCAGTGATTGCCACGAGCGATCACCACCGCGGCCGCCGCTCCTGCGGTCCCGGCCACGATGTAGCTCACGCCGCTCCACAGAAATTCGTCACGCCAGACGGTGGCGGGGGATCGACCCATCGACAGCCCGACCGCCGTCGCCACCAGTCCGGTATTGAGGACGAAGTACGTCACGATCGCGCCGACGAGCGGTTTCGGCAATGTCGATTCATCGAAGGCCCCGTGCGATCCGCCGAGCCAGCCGTACACGGCACCGGTCGCGATCATCGTGATCGACTCGGCGCAGACGCTGAACACCGTGCGGTACAGCGGATAGCGGTGCTTGACGTTGAACGTACACTGCGTCCACACACCGGCAACGGCGATGAGCACGGCCGCACGCGGCCCCAGCAACAGCAGTGCGCTGAGGTCCGCCGCATACGAGACCGACAACGTCGAACCGCTCAGCAGCGGGAT
>QHWF01000134.1 GCA_003222455.1 Acidobacteriota bacterium | reverse complement strand
ATCTGAAATCTCATTGAATTATTTCAGGCTTCCGACTTCAGACTTCACACCTTTCACCTCTTTCGGCATCTGATCATGCTGCAGGAACTCGTGGACCAGCGCCTGCAGCCGGACGCCGATTTCGTCGGCCGGGAGATCGCCGAACTTCTCCCGGAACGCGCGCATCGGCACGACCGCTTTTGCCATCGCCCGATGGCCGCCGGCGCTGCCGATGCCGGCGAAAAAGCGGCGGACGAACTCGCCGGCGTTCTTCGTATATCCGAGATTCCTGACCGAGACGATCAATGAATCGTTCACGATGCCGGCCACCACCGTCCACTTGACGTTTTCGAGCTGGAGAAAGAAATCGGCCACGTAAGTGATGAAATCCTCGCGCGGCGTGACGCCGATGAACGCGCAGAACACCTGATCGGCGAGCGCGCCGCCGCGGTGGGCCTTCAACACGTAGTCGAGCCGCTCGATCGTGATTTCTGCGCCTTCCATCTTCCGGATCATTGCCGCGTCCGCGAGCGGATACAGATACGAGAACGCCTCGAGATCGACCCGGTTCGTCTGCCGGTTGAAGAACAGCGTGTCGGACTTGATGGCGTAGAGCATCGCCGTCGCCGTCCGCTCCGAGATGTTGGCGTCGACCGCGCGCAGGTGCTCGGTCAGGATCGTGGAGGTGGATCCGTAATCGGGCCGGATGTCCTTGAACACCGTGGTGTAGCCGGGCTGTTCCGGGTGGTGATCGATGACGAGATCGACGCGATCGATGAGGCCGCCGAAATAGTGCGGCTGCACGTCGACCATCGCGACCCGGTCGTACTCGGTCACCGTCGCCGGCGTGATGGTTTCGACGTGGATGTCGAGCAGGTTGATCATGCGCACGTTCTCGGGCCGGGTCACGCCCTGAATCGCGCCGATGATCGCCGTCGTTTTCGTGCGCCGCAGGATGTTGCGCAGCGCCAGGCCGCTGGCCATCGCGTCGGGGTCCGGTTCGTTGTGCAGCATGATCAGCACGCGCTCGGCATCGCTGAAATACCGCTGGTACTGCTGCACCCGGGCCCTCGTCAGCGACCGGCTGAACTCCGTCAGCAGGGGACCGCCGAACAGTTCCGACATCGCGAGATACGCGACGTCGGGAAACTCCGTGCGGAACCCCTGTGCGCGTTTGTCGCTCGCCTCCGCGCCGATGCCGAGGACGTAGATGAGCGTGCCACCGGCATCGCGGACCGCGTCGAGAATTTTCTTCGGGTTGCGCCGGCCGTTGTCTTCGATGATGACGCACGTACTGGGCCCGAGGTCGGCTTTGATCCACGTTTCGGCGCGTCGGGGATCGCCGGTGAACACCGTGACCCCGGTCTCGTGGAGCCGTCGCGCGGCGGGTTTGTTCTCGACGATGAACTCGACTTCGAAACCGGGGAGCAGGATTTCGTCCAGCATCCTGATCACCAGCTCGTCCTGACACACGGCTAAACACCGCATTCACGTAACCAGCCAACGATTATACCGCTCGGCCGAGGTAGCGGCAGGTGTAGAGTTCTCGCGTGCCGCACTCGTCGCCACGATCGCCGAAGCAACCACCGCACCGGTCCTGCCGACGGAATCTCCGCGGATGCATGGGGCGCGCGCTCGTGTGTGCGGGCCTGGTGGTTCCCGCGTTCGTCTTGACACCGACACCCGCCCGATCCTCGCAGGGCGGCACGCAGCAGACGCCGGTCTTCCGTGCGGGGATCGACCTGATCAACGTCGGCGCGACGATCACCGACCGCAAAGGAAACCTCGTCACGGCCCTCGCCGTCGACGACTTCGAGATCTTCGAGGATGGCAAGAAGCAGGCCATTCAGTACTTTGCCGCCGGGGATCCCGTGGATCCGGATCATCCCGGCCCGCCGCTCCACCTCGGCGTGTTGCTCGACGTGAGCGAGAGCATGGGCGAGGACATCGGCTTTACCAAGACGGCGGCCATCAAATTTTTGAATCGTCTGCTCGACGCCGTGGACATCGCCGTGATGGACTTCGACACGGAAGTGCGTGCGGCGCGGTATAGCCAGAACGAATTCGCCCGGGTCGTCGAGCGGATCCGGCAGAAGAAGGCCAGCGGCTTCACCGCATTGTACGATGCGATCGGCGTGTACCTGGATGGCGCGGCAGGGCAGGACGGCCGCAAGGTGATGCTCCTGTACACCGATGGCGGCGATACCCGCAGCGCGATCAGTTACTCCGATCTGATCGATCTGCTCAAGGCATCGGACGTCACGGTGTACTCCATCGGCGCGCTTGAACACCAGTCGACGTTCACGAAAAACGATCAGCGGATGAAACTGCAGCAGATTGCAGAGGTCACCGGCGGCCAGGCGTTCTTTCCAGTCGCCGTCAAGGAGCTCGACGCCGTCTACGACAAGGTCGTCGCCCAGGTCCGCGCGCAGTACACGCTCGGCTACGTGTCCACGAACGAAAAGACCGACGGCATCTGGCGCAAGATCGAGATCAAGGTGGTCCGCCGGGAGGGCCGCGATCTGCGCGTCCGATCGCGCAAGGGCTACTTCGCGCCGTACAGGAAATGACGCGTCAAGACGAGTCCGGTCCGGCTAAAGCCGGACACTACCAGCGCTTTCGGAGTCTGCCGAGCGGTGTCGGTAGTGTCCGCCTGTAGGCGGACCGGTTCGGCTGAAGCCTCGCGCCCCAGAGGGTACCCCAGCCCACCCCGCGTAAATGCGCCACCATCGCGCATCGGTAGCATCGGTAGTGTCCGGCTTTAGCCGGACTTCGAATACGCTCTAAAGTCCTCAGCCATGGTACGATTTCAGGTTCCCATGCCGTCTGTTTACGACCGCTTCAATCTCGTCTCCGAGTTTTCGCTCGCCGGCGACCAGGAGCGGGCCATTGGCGAGCTCGTCGAGGGCCTGACGCGCGGCGACAAGCATCAGGTGCTGCTGGGCGTGACCGGATCGGGCAAGACCTTCACCATGGCGCACACCATCGCGCACGTGAACCGGCCGACGCTGGTGATGGTGCACAACAAGACGCTCGCAGCTCAGCTGTTTCAGGAGTTTCGCCGGTTTTTCCCCGAGAACGCCGTCGAGTACTTCGTCAGCTACTACGATTACTACCAGCCCGAAGCCTACGTGCCGGCGACCGATTCGTACATCGAGAAGGAAGCGACCATCAACGACGAGATCGATCGCATGCGCCTGTCGGCCACGCGATCGCTGTTCGAGCGGCGCGACGTGATCATCGTCGCCAGTGTCTCGTGTATTTATGGTCTCGGATCGCCCGAGGCGTACTACGGGATGCTCCTGCCGCTCGAACGCGGACAGCGGATCAGCCGCGATCAGATTCTTCGCAAGCTGGTGGAGATCCAGTACGAGCGGAACGACCACGATTTCGGCCGCGGCACATTCCGCGTCCGCGGCGACATCGTCGAAGTCATTCCGTCGTACGAAGAGCAGGGACTGCGCATCGAGCTGTTTGGCGACGAGGTGGACGAGCTCTCGTCGTTCGACGCGCTGACCGGAACAACGCTGCGGCGTCACGACAAGATCGCGATCTATCCGAAGTCGCATTTCGTGGCGCCGCGTGAGCGCACGCGGCGGGCGGTCGAAACGATCAAAGAGGAACTGGGGTGGCGGCGCGGCGTGCTCGAGTCCGAGGGGCGGCTGCTCGAGGCACAGCGGCTGCATCAGCGGACGATGTTCGACCTCGAGATGATCCGGGAGATCGGGTATTGCCACGGCATCGAGAACTACGCGCGACACCTGACCGGCCGCGCGCCCGGGGAGCCACCGCCGACCCTGCTCGACTATCTCCCGGAAGACGCCCTCCTGATCGTGGACGAGAGCCACCAGTCGGTCCCGCAGGTTCGCGGCATGTACCACGGCGACCGGTCGCGCAAGGAGGTGCTCGTGGCCTATGGCTTCCGCCTGCCCTCGGCGCTCGACAATCGCCCGCTCAACTTCGAAGAATGGCAGGCGCGCATCCGGCAGGTGATTTACGTCTCCGCGACGCCGGGTCCGTACGAGCTCTCACAGTCGCAGGGCGTTGTGGTTGAACAGATCATCCGTCCGACGGGACTGATCGATCCGCCGATTGACGTGCGGCCGGTCAAGGGGCAGGTGGACGATCTGCTGCAGGAAATCCGCGCCCGCGTCACACGGGGCGAGCGGGTGCTGGTGACAACGCTGACGAAGCGGATGGCGGAAGACCTCACGCAGTATTACCAGGAGCTTGGCGTCAAGGTGCGGTATCTCCACTCGGACATCGAGACGCTCGAGCGCGTCCAGATTCTTCGCGACCTGCGTCGCGGTGAATTCGACGTCCTCGTCGGGATCAACCTGCTCCGGGAGGGACTCGACCTGCCGGAAGTGTCGCTCGTCGCGATTCTCGATGCCGACAAGGAAGGGTTCCTGCGGTCCGGAGGCTCGTTGATTCAGACCTCCGGGCGCGCCGCCCGGAACGTGAACGGCCGCGTCATCATGTACGCCCAGACGGTCACCGATTCGATGCGCACGGCCATCAACGAAACCCAGCGGCGGCGCGCGATCCAGGAAGAATACAACCGCGTCCACGGCATCACGCCGCAATCCATCGTCAAGCGGATTGACGATGTGATGTCGAGCGTCTACGAACACGACTACGTGACGCCGTCGGCCGTCGCCGACGGCACCGAGCGCTTCCAGACGCAGGCGCAGCTCGACGCCTATCTGGCAGCGCGGCAGAACGAGATGCGCGCGGCCGCCGCCAACCTCGATTTCGAGAAAGCCGCCGCCATCCGGGACGAAATCAACCGACTGCGCCATCCCGAGCTGGGCTTGCCGCGCATGGGGCGGGGGGCCTGACCGGCGCGTGCTGTCGCTGATCGAACGCTGGTTGAAGGCATCGGCCCACGAGACGCAGGAGTACGTCTATCTGACCTCCGCCGCCTTCTACGGCGTCTTCACGCGCCCGTTCTACCGCCACGACATCGTCGAGCAGTTCGACCAGATCGGCGCCGGATCGCTGACGGTGGTCCTCCTCGCCGGCCTGTTCACTGGCGCGGCGCTGGCGTCGCAGAGCGGTCTCACGCTCGATCAGTTTGGCGCCCGCCCCGTCGTCGGCCGCCTCGTCAGCGCCTCGATGATCAAGGAGCTCGGGCCGGTGCTGACGGCGCTGATGTTGACCGGCCGGATCGGGTCGGGGATTGCCGCCGAGATCGGGTCGATGGTGGTGACCGATCAGATCAATGCGTTGCGGGCGCTGGGCACCGATCCGGTGCGCAAACTGGTCGTGCCGCGCGTGCTCGCCGGCATCTTCATGGCGCCGGTGCTGACGGTCATCGCCGACTTCATCGGCATTCTCGGCGGCTGGGTCATCGCGCGGTTCCAGCTGCAGGTGAATTCCGGCCTGTACTGGTCGTCGATTACCAAAGGCCTCTATATACAGGACGTGTGGATGGGGCTCTCGAAGCCGTTCGTCTTCGGGTTCGTCATTGCCACGATTGCCTGTCATGTCGGGTTGCGCACGACCGGAGGGACAGCGGGCGTCGGCAAGGCGACGACCCTCTCGGTGGTCGCCGGATCGGTCGCCGTGATCGCATCCGACTTCTTCGTCACGCAGATCCTGATTGCGTTGATGTATTAGCAGCGTGTCCGACTAACTGAGGCCGCTACACGGCACGCCAATCAACGCAGAAGCCGCAGAATTCGCAGAACAAACCGGTTCTCTGCGGGTTCAGCGAGTTCTGCGTTGATCGTCGTGGCTGGAGGAATGACCGTTCGAGGTGCCATGGTGCAGGGATCGATCGAGACACAGACCGCGCGGCAGATTCTGAGGGAGCCAGGTGCGCCGGTTGTCGTCTTCGACCACGTGCAGCTGGCCTTCGACGACAAGGTGGTGCTCAGGGATGTCAGCTTCACGCTGATCAAGGGGCACACGAAAGTCATTCTCGGCGCCAGCGGCTCGGGCAAATCGACGGCGCTCAAAATCGTCGTGGGACTGCTCAAGGCCGACGCCGGCATCGTCTGGGTGAACGGCCAGCGCGTCGATCAGCTCACCGAAAAGGGATTGATGGACGTGCGCGACGATCTGGGCATGATCTTTCAGGAAGGGGCGCTCTTCGATTCGCTGACCGTGCGCGAGAACGTCGGCTACAAGCTGTACGAGGAAACCGCGCTGCCGCTCGCAGACATCGATCGGCGCGTGGAGGAAGTCCTCGGCTTCATCGGCCTGGCCGAGCATATCGGCAAGATGCCGTCGGAATTGTCCGGCGGGCAGCGGCGGCGGGTCGCGATCGCGCGGGCGATGGCGTTCAAACCGAGCATCATGCTGTACGACGAGGCGACGACCGGCCTCGATCCGATTACCGCCACCACGGTCGACGACGAGATGATCAAGCTGCGCGATCTCGAGAACGTCAGCTCGATTATCGTGACGCATCAGCTGCGCGACGCGTTCTATGTCGCGGAGCACATGGCGATGCGCCAGGGGAACGGCGAGGTGCACGTCGTGCGGGCCACCCGCGAGAAGGAACGTGAGGCCGAGTTCATCATGCTGCAGGACGGCCTCATTATTTTCGAAGGCGACGCGGATGCGCTGCGGACCTCGGCCGATCCGTACATCAGGTCATTTCTATCTTGAGACTGCTGATTGCTGATTGCTGATTGCTGATTGTTGAGTGTTGATTCGAATACACGTCAGATCGTCGAGAGGTCACGGGAATGCGGTCGTTCCAACCGTCACCACTTAAATGGATCTCGTCGTTGACTGCTTCACACCGTAATCAAGAGCTCAAAATCAGCAATGAACCATTCCAATCAACAATCAGCAATCAGCAGTCAGCAATGTACTGGAGACTGATATGCCTCGGACGCGATCGCTGGCGTGGTCGGAACTGAGAATCGGCGTCATGACCATCGTGGCGCTCATCATCGCCGCCGTCCTGATTTTTACGCTCACCGGCGCGAGCGGGTTCTTCTGGCAGCGCTATCCGCTCAAAACGCGCTTCCTGAACGTCGCCGGACTGGGGCCAGGCTCGCCGGTGCGCGTGGCCGGCGTCGAAGTCGGCACGGTCAAGGACATCGAATTCGCCGGCGAGCAGGTCGACGTGATGTTCGAGGTGAAGAAGGATCAGCGTCCGCGCATCACCGACAAATCGGTTGCGACGCTCGGGTCGGTGTCGTTGCTGGGTGAAAGCGCCATCGACATCACGCCCGCCACGAACGGCACGATCGTCCGCGACTACGGCTACGTGCAGGCGGGGCGGCCGAAGGGATCGCTTTCCGACGTGTCGGAGCAGGCGACCGCCGGAATCGAGGAAATCACCGGCCTCGTGCGCGAGGTACGGTCGGGGCGCGGCACGGTCGGAAAACTCATGACCGACGATCGCCTGTACATGGAGCTGCAGGCGTTTGCCGCATCGGCGAATGCCGTGACCGCGGCCATCACCAGCGGCCGCGGCACCATTGGCCGGCTGGTCAACGACCGCGCAACAGCCGATGCGCTCGAGGCGTCGCTGAAGAACCTGCAGGACCTGACCGCGCGCCTGAACGCCGGCGAGGGCAGTCTGGGCCGGCTGCTGAAAGACGACGCGTTCGCCGAGTCGCTCAATGGCGCGACGACCAACCTGCAGGATCTGACCGGTCGCTTGAACCGGGGAGAAGGAACCGCCGGCAGGCTGATGACCGACTCCACGCTCTTCGACCATCTCAACTCGGTCAGCGAACGGTTCGATCAACTGGTCAACCGCTTGAACGAGGGCGAGGGAACGGTCGGACAGTTGCTGAAAGATAAGCAGTTATATGAGAACATTAACGGAGCCGTCACCGATTTCCGGGCGATGCTGACGGAAATCAAACGAGACCCGAAGAGATATCTCAACGTCAGGGTCAGCATCTTCTGAGCAGCTGCGGGCCGGAATGCCGGCGGCTCGTGACGGCGGCTGGAGGCGCGACGTGGCAGGCAACGAAGGGACGAATGCAGGCAGCGTTCTACTGGCATTTCTGGTCGGGGCGTTGAGCGGCGCGGCGGTCGCGCTCCTCTATGCGCCGAAAAGCGGCCGCGAAACCCGCGACTACCTGGGCGAAAAGGCCCGCGAAGGCCGGGCTCGTGCCGCCGACGCGGCGGCGAAGGGACGCGAGGCCGTGAATCAGGGCCGCGAAACGATCACCACGGCCATCGAGCGCGGGCGCGAAGCCTATCAGCAGGCCAGGTCCCGGGAAAACGCGTGAGCGTCTGGTCGCTCGTGTTTCTCGGCGTGATCGCGGCGGCCACGCTCGCCATCGCGATCGTTCAGATCGGGGTCCTGGTGGCCGCCGGACGATTGGCCCGTCGTGTGGACGCGCTCGCGGATCAGTTCGAGCGCGAGATGAAACCGCTGTTCGGGCACCTGAACACCATCGGCCACGACGCGTCGCGCGCTGCCTCGCTGGCCACCGCGCAAGTCGAGCGCGCCGATCAGTTGTTCGGCGACATCACCGTTCGCATCGGCGAGGCGCTCGACACCCTCCAGGCGTCGCTCAAGGCTCCGGCGCGGGAGGGGCGGGCGCTGCTCAGCGCCTTCAGGGCCGCCTTTCAGGCGCTACGCGAGTTCCGCAGTCGCGCGCGGTCCGGGCAGCCGCGCGCCGAGGAGGAAGACGCCCTCTTCATCTGAGGCCCGCCGCCGAACCCGCCGAATCCGGCGACTAAGGTCGTCAAGTCTGAGTGAATTCTGCTGCCCCCTGTGCCCTGAACTCACCAACGGCTGTTGACGCCGCCTGGGGGCGGTGATAGAACTCCATCACCACTACGGTCTTCTCGGAGGCGCCCATGACGCGAGTCGGTTACGGTTCGCTCGCCATCGTCCTTCTGTTGTCGGTCGCGGCGACGGTCGCGGCCCAGGAATCGAAATCGGCGCCGCTCGCGAAACAGCTGGCCGCTGCGATGGATGCTGCCAAAATGGACAGCATCGCCGCCGCCGATCCGACGCAGCCCGGCACGTTCGTGGCCGCTCTGTACTTCGCCAACACGCAGTTCCTCATCGTCTCGGCCAAGTACACCGTCCCCCAGCTCCTGAACGATCGCCTCGCGAAAAAGGAATACCGCGAGGTCTATATCGACTTGAACAGCGCGTCGGTGCCGGAGTCGAAGGTGTTCATCGAAGATCTCGCGGCTGATGGCCTGAAGGCGAAACGGGACGAAAACCAGCCGTACGATACGTATGAGCTCGCCGGGAAACGGACTCCCTTCGACGGCGATTGGAAGAAGCAGAAGCTGAGCGAACAGGATTACATGAAGGTCTTCTCGACCGCTGA
>QHWF01000792.1 GCA_003222455.1 Acidobacteriota bacterium | reverse complement strand
GAAGCCCCGCTCGAGTCGGCCGGCCAGGTGCGCACGCGATGGGAAGAGATCAAAGCGCTGGAGCGCACGGGCGAATCGAAGGCGAGTACGCTGCTCAGCGGCATCGCGCCGGCGCTTCCCGCGCTGCTTCGCGCCTTTCATATCGGCAGCCGCGCCGCCTCGGTCGGTTTCGACTGGCCCGCCGCAACCGACGTCGTCGCCAAGATCCAGGAGGAAGTGGACGAATTGCAGGAGGTGGTCACGGCGGGCGCCGACGTCGAGCGCGCGCGCGCCGAGGAGGAGATGGGCGACCTGCTGTTCACGATTGCGAACCTGTCGCGCAAACTGGGGATCGAGCCGGAAACGGCGCTCCGGAAGGCGAACGAGAAGTTCACCAGGCGTTTCAGTGCGATGGAGCGCAGCGTCGCACGAGCCAATCGTGGGCTCGGCCAGCTTTCGCTCGAGGAGCTGGAGGTCGAGTGGCAACTGGCGAAGCTCGTAAGCGAGAGCCGCTGACCCTGCCCCGTACGTTTATCACGAAGGTACGAAGATCCACGAAGAGCTCGAAGCTCAAGAAACACGATTAGTGCTTTCGCTTACCGTACGATCCGCCTGATCCCTTGCTTCAACAGCGGCACGTTAAAGTTCACGAGCACTCCCGCGCGCGCACCCGTCAGGCGCAAGTACGAGACAACTTGCGCCACATGAACAGGATGGAGAGATTCGACTGACTTCACTTCTACCACCAGTTGACCTTCGACAAGCAGGTCAACTCGATGTTGGCCGATGAGCTGACCGCGATACCTGACCGGCAGGAGCTTCTCGCTTTCGAAAGCAATGCCACGCGCGCGGAGTTCAATACGTACTGCCGCCGCATAAACGGCTTCACTCATGCCTGACCCCAATTCACGGTGGACAATGAGCATCGCGCCAATCGTCCGTCGGATCAGTTCCTCGAGTTCCGGCGACAGCGGCGAGAGCAACCGGAGACCAGTCATGGCTTCGTGTCCTTCGTAACCTTCGTGTCATCGTGATGAGCCGTGGATGCTCCCAGCGTGAGATGCCGCCCGAGGAACGTCCGAACCTCGATCGAGGCTCCATCTGAGTCGACCGTGATCGCCCCGTCCTGGTCCGTTCGAAAGACCTCCGCCCCGGCGGCGCCATATCGCTCCAGCACCTCCGGCGCCGGGTGACCGAAGTGGTTCGCGCGGCCGGCGCTCACAACCGCGACCCGCGGGCGGATGGCCGTGACGAATTCGCGCGTGCTCGACGTGAGACTGCCGTGGTGCGGTACCTTGATCACGCGGAGCGGCGCCGCCGGGATCGTCGGGCCCAGCGCCGCTTCAACCGGCCGGCCGATATCGCCCGTGAGCAGGATGGACACATCGCGCCAGCGGAGCTCCAGCACGAGCGAATCGTCGTTCCGCACCTTCTGCCGCTCCCAGTCGGCCCGCGCCGGATGCCACGCGAGCACCTCGACACCATCCACGGACACGCGATCGCCGGCATACACGTTCGCCCACCGTCCCCCTGATGCCAGCGTTTCCGCCCGCAGCGCTGTCAACGCACCGGATCGCGGCACCGGAATTCCCTCCCACACTTCGCGCGGACGAAATTCCTCGATGACGGAACCCGCGCCGCCAACGTGATCGGGATCGCCGTGGGTCAGCGCGACTCGATCGAGCCGATAGAACCCGGCGTCCCGGATCACCGGGGCGACGACGCGGTCGCCGATATCGAATGAGGAAGCGAAGCCGAGGCCGCCCGCATCCACGAGCAGGGTGCCACCGCGGGGAAAGCGCACCAGGCTGGCGTCGCCCTGGCC
>QHWF01000788.1 GCA_003222455.1 Acidobacteriota bacterium | reverse complement strand
GTCCGCGAGTTCCAGGTGCTGGTGAACAATTACAGCGCCGAGTTCGGCCGGAGCACCGGCGGCATTGTCACGGCCGTCACGCGCTCGGGGACCAACGCGCTGCGCGGCACGGTGTTCGAGTTCAACCGCGACAGCCAGTTCGACTCGAAGACCTACTTCGATAGTCCAGACTCGGATATTCCACCGCTGTCGCGAAACCAGTTCGGCGGCTACCTGGGCGGCCCCATCCTCAAGGACCGCACGTTCTTCTTCGGCAGCTATGAAGGGCTGCGGCAGGACCGCGGGCTGACGAACATCGCCCGCGTGCCGAGCCGCGCGACCCGCGCCCGCACCGACATCAGCGCGGCGACGCGGCCGTACCTGATGCTGTTTCCCGAACCGAACGGCGCCGAATCGGCGGACGGCAGCGGTTTGTATACCGCGCAGGTCGTCGAGCCGACGACCGAGAACTACTTCGTCGGCAAGATCGATCAGACGCTCGCGCATGGGCAATCGTTCTCGGCCCGGTACTCCTGGGACAAGGCGAACGTGACGCAGTCGCAGCAGCTGCCGCTGTTCGGCATTCAGACCGGCACGAAAGCGCAATTCTTCGTCGGCGAGCACAAGTGGATCATCCGGTCGAACCTGCTGAATTCGGTGAAGGTCGCGTGGAACCGCGCGTACGAGGCGACCGCCAACGTGAACAACATCGAGCCGGATCCCGGTCTGTTCTTCATCCCGGGCACGCAGCTCGGATTCATCTCGGTGTCCGGCCTCTCGACTCTCGGACCGGACACGAACACACCGACGTTCGTGGACTTGAAGAGTCTGCAGGTGGTGGAGAACTTCACCTGGGCGCGCGGCAGCCACAACGTCAAGACCGGGATGAACTGGACGCGCTGGTTCAACGATCAGGACTCGTCGTTCGACTTCGGCGGGAATTACGTGTTCAACTCGATCACCGACTTCGTCAGGAACGTCCCGAACACGTACGAAGGGCAGGCGCCCGGTTCGACCACGGCGCGCAACTGGCGGCAGAACCTGATTGGGCTGTACGTGCAGGACGACTGGTCCGCGAGGCGCAACCTGACGCTGAATCTTGGCGCGCGCTACGAATTCATTACGACGCCCGTCGAGGCGAACGGCCGCATGGCGAGCATGCCCGACCTGCAGGCGGCCAGCACGATTCCGGGAGGACCCATCTTCAAGAACCCGACGCTGAAGAACGTCGCGCCTCGCGTCGGCTTGGCCTGGGATGTCACCGGCAATGGCAAGAACGCGGTGCATGGAGGCGCCGGCCTGTTCTACGAGCCGCTCCTGAGCAATCTGTATCGCGCCTACGGCAACCGCACGCCGCCGTTCTACAATCTGATCAATCCGCGCAGTCCGTCGTTCCCGAATCCGCCGGCGTCCGGCTCCTCGTCTCTGCTCCGTCTCGATCTGGTGGACTACAACCTCGAGAGTCCGTACCGCCTGCAGTACAACGCAACCTACCAGCGCGAGCTCGCGGCGCAGATGGTTGCCACGATCGGGTTCGTCGGATCCCGCGGCTACAATCAGATTCGAAACGTCGAATACAACCAGGCAGTCCCGCAGGTCCTGTCCTACGGCCGTTACTTCTTTCCCGCGAATGGCACGCGCAGGAATCCGAACTTCGGAAGCATGCGCTTGCGCACCACTGATGGTTTGTCCTGGTACAAGGGCCTCATCGTCGGCGCCAGCCGTCGCTTCAACGCCGGCGTCGCGCTTCAGGCGTCGTACACGCTCGGCCGGTCCGAAGATCTGGGCTCACAGGCCATCGGCAGCGGCGACTTCGACAACAGCTTTCAGCCTCGCTACGCGTTCGATCCGCTCGACAACAAAGGGCTCTCGGATTTCGACATCCGGCACAATTTCGTTTTCAACTACACGTGGGAGCTGCCCTTCGGCAAATCGATGACCGGCGTGGCGCACGGCGTTGCTGCGGGGTGGCAGGTGTCGGGCATCGTGACGCTGCGCTCGGGCATTCCGATCTCGCCAGTACTTGGATTCGATCGCGCGCGCGCGCTGCCGCGGTCGGGCGGCGCCGGTCAGCGCCCGAGCCTGGTGGCGGGCTGTTCGGACAACCCCGTGCTCGGCGGCGCGGTGCAGTACTTCGATGCCAATTGCTTCTCCCTGCCCGATGCCGGATTCTTCGGCGACGTTGCGCGCAACACGATCATCGGCCCGCGCTTCGCGTCCTGGGACATGGCGGTGTTCAGGAACATCGGCGTCGGCCAGAGCCGCAGGATTCAGCTCCGCGCGGAAGGGTTCAACATCACGAACCGCGCGAATTTCGGGCTGCCGGCGACCACGGTGTTCAACTCGGCGGGCCGGGTCGTAAGCGCG
>QHWF01000787.1 GCA_003222455.1 Acidobacteriota bacterium | reverse complement strand
TGCTGATTACCGGGACGCCGCTGAAAGTAGTCAGACGGCCTCGGCGAGACGGCCGCCCATGTTAGGGCGCGGCTGGAACCGATCCATGAACGCGGTGCTGAGCTTCCCGGTGACAAAATCCGGATCGTTCATGATTTTCACGTGCAACGGGATCGTCGTCTTGATGCCCTCGATGACCGTCATCTCGAGCGTCCGCTTCATGCGGGCGATCGCCTCGTGCCGATCGCGTCCGTGCACGATCAGCTTGGCGATCATCGAATCGTAATACGGCGAGATCGTGCAGTCCGAGTGGGCGAACGTCTCGACGCGCACGCCCGGACCACCCGGCACGCTGAAGACGTGAATGACGCCGGGTGACGGCACGAACGTGTCCGGATCCTCGGCGTTGACGCGGCATTCGATCGAATGCCCGGTGAACGTCACCTCGCTCTGCTTGAACCCGAGCCGCTCGCCGGCGGCGATCCGGATCTGCTCCTTGACGATGTCGATTCCGGTCACCATCTCGGTGACCGGATGTTCGACCTGCAGCCGGGTGTTCGCTTCCATGAAATAAAAGCGGCCGTCCGGATCCATCAGGAACTCAAACGTACCGGCATTCGTGTACTGCACGGCCTTGGCGGCGTCGATGACGATGCCGCCCATTTTGCGGCGCATCTTCTCGCTCAGCGCGGGCGACGGCGATTCCTCGACCAGCTTCTGATGACGCCGCTGGATCGAGCATTCGCGCTCACCGAGGTGCACGACGGCGCCGTGGGAATCCCCGAGGATCTGAAACTCGATGTGGCGCGGCGACTCGATGTATTTCTCGATGTACACGTCCGCGACGCCGAATGTGGCTTCGGCTTCGCGCTGTGCCGTCTTGACCGCGTGCGAGAGGTCCGCCGGCATCCGCACGACGCGCATGCCGCGGCCGCCGCCGCCAGCCGTGGCTTTGACGATCACCGGGAAGCCGATGTCCTTGGCCAGCTTCAGCGCCTTGTCTTCGTTGTCGATGGGGCCGTCGCTGCCCGGCAGGATCGGCACGCCCGCTTTTCTCATGACGCGGCGGGCGCGCGCCTTGTCGCCCATGAGCCGAATCACCTGTGGATCCGGCCCGATGAACTTGATGTGGCACGCCTCGCAGACTTCCGCCAGATAGGCGCTCTCCGACAAGAAGCCATAGCCCGGATGGATCGCGTCGGCGCCGGTGATTTCGGCCGCGCTGATCACCGCGGGCACGTTCAGATAGCTGTCGGCGCTGCGGGCGGGACCGATGCAGACGTCCTCGTCGGCGAAGCGGACATGCAGCGAGTTCTCGTCGGCGACTGAATAGACTGCGACCGTCTTGATCCCGAGCTCACGGCAGGCAAAGATGATTCGGAGGGCGACTTCCCCGCGGTTCGCAATCAGGATTTTCTTGAACATTCACTATCGGACGGAGCAGGCTCCGCCGCTACAACGTCGGGCGGAGCGAGCTCCGCCCCTACTTTGTTCGGATGGCGAACAGGCGTTCGCCATATTGGACGGGCTGTCCGTTCTCGACATAGATGTTCACCACTTCGCCATCGTACTCCGAGTCGATTTCG
>QHWF01000786.1 GCA_003222455.1 Acidobacteriota bacterium | reverse complement strand
TGGACACGGGGCGCATCGTGTCCGACTCCTGTTTTGTCGTCGATTCCCCGCAGGCCTTGCTGAATTGCCGGATCATCGAGCCGTGGAGGTCCCAGACGCAGGTCAAGCTGCACTGGAGCGTCCCATTGCCGAGCGACATCTCGCTGAGCGGCATTTTCCAGAACGTGGCGGGGCCCGAATACGAGGCGGACTACACGGCCACCAATGCCGAGATTCGGCCCTCGTTGGGCCGCAATCTGGCCGCGTGTGGCGCCCGCGCGGACTGCACCAGCACGGTCACGGTGCCGCTGGTGACGCCCCAGACCCTATTCGAACCCCGTCGCACGCAGGTCGACCTGCGGCTCTCCAAACTCCTCAGCGTCGGGAAGACCCGTCTGCGCCTGAATCTCGACGCCTACAATGCGCTCAACGCGAATTCCATACTCCAGGAGCGAAACGCGTACGGGCCGCTGTGGCGGATACCCGCGAGCGTCAACTTGACCTCCGGCGCCGGGACGCTGGACGGGCGGATGATCGCCTTCAGCGGCGACTTGAGCTTTTAAGGCTGTCCCTACCAGAAATTCCATCGGCAGTGAAGGAGGATGACGTGATCGAAGTACTCGCGCCGGAGTGAGCCGATCACCCGTTCAACGAACGGATCTTAGGTTGGCGCGTTTTCGGTTAGTACGAACTCCATACGCATCATCCCGTCAGTTGGCGTTCGCAAGCGGATTGGGACGCAGCTGGAACTGGGCTGCATAGGGAGGGGTTCCCTTGCCGCCTTCGCTGTGCCACGGCGCGCGGCCGCCAAACGTCGCCCACAATCCCCTGGCGCTCCACCCACCGTTGGGATCGTCGATGCGCCCCTCCATTCCCTTCGCGAAGAACGCCATCGGGTACGGGACGGCGATGTGGACCCACTTCCCATTCGCGAACGCCTGCATCCCATCGGACTGATTGTCGAGGACCATCACCGTGTCTTTGCCCAGTCCGAAGACGTCATGCATGTCGACCCAGACGTAATACGGGCTTGCGACCGTCCCCATAGGACCTTCCACACCTTCGAACTTCGGTCCTGGCAGCGGATGAAGTGTGAAGCCTTCAGGACAATGATCCCCGGTGGCGGTGGGCCCGTTGCGAACCCGGCACTTGCTGCGGTCGAAGCTCATCAGGTTGCCGCCTGCCCCCGCCGCCCAGGCGATGCCCTTGCTGTCCAAGTCCATCCCGCGAATGCCGAATTCGCTTGGTGGGAGTTGATATGCCTCGGTCAAGGCAGTCACCGGCGGATTTGAACCAAGATCGACCCGAACGATCCAACCCCTGCCCGACGTATTCGATCCCCAGATGGTTCCGTCAACCGGGTTGATCGAGATGCCGTAAAAGCCGAGGTTGAGGCGCTTGTCCTTGGTGGGATCGACCTCGGCGTTGGGCTCGACGTAGGCGTCGCGCTTACCGTTGCCGTTGGTGTCGACGACGAACGCGGTCCACCCTTGCGCCTTGGCCGAGTCGCCGGTCTCCAGAAACACTCGAGTGTTGACCCAACCCACTTGCGGACCACCATTGTTGGCGAGGTACAGCGTGTTGTCGGCGTCATAACCGAAGTTCAAGTGGTGCGTGCCGAAGCAGGTGTCCACGAACGCCCACTGCTTCGTCTTCGGGTCGTACATCGTCACGCCACGCGCGTTCTGTACGAAATTCGTGGTGTTGGTCGCGGGACCCGAAGCGCGCTCGAGCGGGAAGGCCTTTGCCGAGGGATGATCCGACCCCGCCTTGCAGAAGGCCGGCTGCTCCCATTGCGGCCGGTTGGTCGCCGCCCACCACACACGACCTTCGCCGTCCATCATGTCTGTGTGGGCGTTGACCTGCGTATCCCAGATTGCCCGGTCTCCCCAGTAGCGCCACGGCGCCGGCGCGACGTTGACGGTCGAGGATCTCGGCGTGCTCGCGACCTTCACCGGCATCTTCGTTTCGGTCGCCATGTGGAGAACCGGATCCAGAATCGGAACCCAATCGGTACTCAGCTCCATCGCGCCATAGAGCGCGCCCCAGCCATTGACCGTCGGCTTCCTCTTGTCAGTGCCGGTCAGGTCGTGGAGATAGGCGGTGGGGCGAGACCAGTCCCACAAGGTGACCACGATATTCCGCTCGATACCCTGGGGCCGGTCCGGCTTCTGCTTGGGCAGCTCGCCCGCAGCGATCCGGTCGGTCCAGTCGGCCAGCCTGGCCAAGAGTCCACCATCGTTCGTCATCAGATCGTTGATCCCGCTGATCATGGCTCCGCCGGCCTGACCCAGCCGCAGTCGCGCCGCCCACGCTGCCTCTGTCTCCTTGTCACTCACCCCAAGAGCCGCATAGTCGATAGAGCGCATCGTGGGGCCGCCGGCCTGGTGACAGTTGCCGCAGCCGTTTTGCTTGATGGCGTCCATCCAGTCCGCTTGGCTCCGCAAAGGGGTTGGCACACGGTTGCCTCTGGGGCCTGTGATCGGGAACATGCTCTTGCCCGGAATCTTGAGCATCGACCACCAATAGGATCCCGAATAGTACTGGGCTGCCGCATGCGCTGTGGGTGCGACCGTGGCGGTGAGGTTGAGCGTGGCCCCGGGCTTTGCGTGAATGCGCGGCGAATCGACCAGCCCGAAGCCGCGGACCCAGACACTGTATTGCGCACCCGACGGAAGCGAAGGCAGCAAGTAGCGACCCTGATCGTCGGTGACGACGATCTTGGCGTAGCGGCTCGTGCCCAGACCGGTCGTTTCCGCGATGACCCACACCCCGGCTTCCGGCCCCTTCGCGCTCGTCACGACCCCTCCAATGTCGGTGG
>QHWF01000785.1 GCA_003222455.1 Acidobacteriota bacterium | reverse complement strand
CGCGCCGACAAGGACCGCCTGCTCGCGCTGTTCGACCGGTTTGCGCGTCAGCTGCAGCGCCAATTCGAAGCCGCGTCATGACGGAACCCGCCGCGTCGCCGGTCGCGACGACCATCACGCTGCGTGTGGCGGAAGCGCGCGTCGAGGACATCGGCCACGCCGTCGCACGACTGGCGGCGGCAGACCTCGATCGTCTTCAGGCGCATCACGGGGACATTCTCCGAATCACCGGCCGGACCGTCGCGGTGGCCCGCGCGGAGGCGTCCGATCGCGGTGTCGATGGTCTCATTCAGATCGACGGCACGGTGCGCAGTAACTGCGGCGCCGGCCTGCAGGAGCCGGTGTCGGTGACGCCGATCGACGCGGCGCCGGCGGTCGCGGTCCGGTTCTCGCCGTTATGGGACGGGGCGGCGCCGGCCATCATCGCCCCGGATCGCATGCTCGCCGATCTGGTGGGCGTCCCGGTCGTGACCGGCGCGGCCGTGCGCGTGCCGACATACGCGAAGGCGGTGAATTTTCAGGTGGTGCGCACCATTCCGGCGGGCCCCGTCGTGATTGGCCCGCGCACCGATCTCCGCGTCGTCGAAGGCGAGCAGACGGCCGCGCGCGCGCCGGCCGTGTCGTACGAAGACATCGGTGGCCTGGAGCGCGAAGTCGCCCGCGTGCGTGAGATTGTCGAACTGCCGTTGAAGCACGCACGGGTGTTCGAACGGCTCGGCATCCTGGCGCCGAAAGGCGTGCTCCTGTACGGACCGCCCGGCACCGGCAAGACGCTGCTGGCCCGTGCCGTCGCCGCCGAGAGCCGCGTGCATTTCATCCATCTCAACGGCCCCGAGATCATGCGGAAGTTCTACGGCGAGAGCGAGGCCCGGCTCCGCGAAGTGTTCGAGGAGGCGGCACGCCACGCGCCCGCGATTCTCTTCATCGACGAAATCGATGCGGTCGCGCCCAAGCGCACCGATGTCGCGGGCGAAGTCGAAAAGCGCGTCGTCGCGCAGCTTCTGAGCCTGATGGACGGCTTCGTCTCGCGTGGCCAGGTCATTGTCATCGGCGCCACCAACATTCCGGAAGTCCTCGACCCCGCGCTCCGCCGTCCGGGGCGATTCGATCGGGAAATCGACATCGGCGTCCCGAACACGCAGGCGCGCCTGCAGATCCTGAAGATCCACACGCGCGCGATGCCGCTCGGGGCCGATGTCCATCTGCCGGAAATCGCCGAACACTCTCACGGTTTCGTCGGTGCGGATCTCGAAGCGCTGTGCCAGGAAGTCGGCATGATCGCGCTGCGGCGTTTCCTGGCCGGCTCCGCGGGGTCCGACACCACCGGCGGATCGGCCGGTGATGCCGGCGACCTGTCGTCGCTGCAGGTGACCCACACCGATTTCGTGACCGGCTTGAAAGAGGTCGAGCCGAGCGCGACGCGCGAGTTCTTCATCGAGAAGAGCACGTCGACCTTCGCCTCGATTGGCGGCCTGGACAGCGTCAAACGCCTGGTCGATGCCGTGGTGGAGCATTCGCACGTGCACGACGAGATCTACCAGCGCGTCGGCCTGACGCCGCCCCGCGGCCTGCTGCTGGTGGGACCGTCGGGCACTGGCAAGACGGCGATCGTCCGGGCGCTGTCGGGTGAAAAACAGATCCCGCTCATCGCCATCGACGGCCCGCAGCTGTACTCGCGATGGCTCGGCGAATCGGAGAAGGCGCTGCGCGAGGTGTTCAAGAAGGCGCGACGGACGGCGCCTTGCCTGCTGTTCTTCGACACGATCGATGCGATTGCGCCGAAAGCCGGCGCCGATCAGTCCGGCGCCGACGTGCACCATCGGATGCTCAGTCAGCTCCTGCGGGAAATCGACAACCTGCGCGACGTGAACGGCGTGATCCTGCTGGCGGCGACGAACCGGCCCGAAGGCGTGGAACCGGCGCTCTTGCGCAGCGGACGGTTCGACTATATCGTTCGCTTTGCCAAACCCGACACAGCCGATCGAGCGGCGATCATCCGCGTATGCTGCAGGCGGGTGCCGCTTGCGTCCGACGTCAACATCGAGGACCTCGCCGCACGGGCGGAAGGGTTCACCGGCGCCGACATCGAGAGCGTGTGCAAGAAAGCGACACTGCTCGCGATTGCAGAATTCCGGGCACAGGCGTCGGCGGCGCCGTTTGCCGTCGGCCGGAGCTATTTCGAGGCGGTGTTGGATACGTCACAGGACACGAAGGACACCATGGATACAAAGGACACAAAGGATCGGCCCTGAAGAAGCCCGCGTTTTTTCATTTCGGGGCGGGCGGTCGAGAATGCTCTTCGAGGGATCAAACTATGGCGTACACGGAACTCACCGTCTGGACGCGCGGCATCATCATGGACAAGGAAGGCCGCGATATCGTCAACTCGGTCGCGGCGGCGGCGCGGCTCGAAGGGAAGTCCGCGCAGGCGATGGAGAACTACGTCGACAATCCCGATCGCACCAATGCTCCGACGCGCAAGTACTGCCGCATCAGCGACGACGAGATTGAAAACGCGCTGACCTA
>QHWF01000784.1 GCA_003222455.1 Acidobacteriota bacterium | reverse complement strand
CGACGTGGTGCGGCCGACGAGCGAGCCGCACGACGTGCTGGTCGATAAGGAAGGCAAGGTCTGGTACACGGACTTCGGCGAGATGTTCATCGGCAAGTTCGATCCGAAGACGCTCAAGCTCGTCGAGTATCCGATCAAGAAGTTCAAAGACAAGGCGCCGACCGGACTGCTCTCCATCGAGTTCGATCGGGACGGCAAGATCTGGTTCGACACGATGTATCAGGGCTCGCTCGGCTGCCTCGACCCGAAGACGGGCAAGATCGACTACTACCCGCTGGCGCCGGAATACAACGACGACACCGTGCAGCTGAACTTCACGGGATTGCGCCACGACGTCGACGGCAAGGTATGGACGAAGAGCGTGGGCACGCAGCACATCTTCCGGCTCGATGTCGCGACCAACAAATGGGAGCGCTTCCACCCGACCGACTACCTGCCGGAAGGCGCGCCCAAGAACGCCGGCATCTATCAGGTCATTTCGGACTCGCAGAACAATCTGTGGATGGCCGAATTCACCCAGGGCCATCTCGGCAAGATCGACGCGAAGACGACGAAGGTGACGTGGTGGCCGTTCCCCACTCCGAACGCTCGCGGCCGCCGCATGAACATCGACGATCAGGACCGCATCGTGGTGACCGAATACCGCGGCAACAAGGTCGCCGTGTTCGACACCAGGGCGGAGAAGTTCACCGAACACGAGCTGCCGGCGCGCACGTATCCGTACCGGGCCAATTTCGACCGGAACGGAGAAATCTGGGCGTCGACGATGCACACCGACCGGGTCGTGCGACTTGATCCCAAGACCGGAACCGCAGTGCAGTACCTGATGCCGTCCGACACCAACATGCGCACGGTGTTCGTCGACAAGTCGACGACGCCGACGACGTTCTGGGTCGGCAGCAACCACGACCACCGGATCGTGAAGGTCGAGCCTCTCGACTAAAGTCGCGGCACGGTCGGGGGTTGGGCGCCGAAGCGGTGGGAAGCTCGCCGGAGGAGCTCGCGGCGCTCGTGAAGGAGTACGAGACGTTCGGGAAACTGATCCGGGAGCTCGGGATCACGGCGAAATGAGGGCGGCGAAGGGGCTGCGCAAGTGAGTGGAGAAGTCCGCTTTCGACCCTGAGCCGCCGGTCGCCTTTCTCCATACCGGACATTCACGGAAGGATAATCAATTCTCCGGCGCGCCGCAGTCCAGTGCTTGAAGCTGTCCTGAACGGCGCACATCGGTCTTATGTTAATTTCGTTCCACCTCGCGCACCCCTCAGCAGGGGCGGTCGGAGCGAGTCTAGTGGTAAATTGAGTGGCCTTATGGCAAATAATGAGATAGAGTGACCCATCAGGTCACGCGGGAGGGGGACAATGCGAACCTCGATTCTTGCATTGATCGTCGCCGGGATCTGCACCGCCGCCGCAGCCGACGACCGGAAGAAGCAATCGGAGGATCTGCTCAAGCAGGCCAGGGCCGAACAGCGAGCATTGGCGCAGCAGATAGCGGGAGTCTCTGCCGCTGACGTCGGAGACCCCGATTCCTTCGGCCGCAACGTCCATTTCATCGGCGTCGCGCAAACCGGATTGGTTACGGTTACGGTGCCGGGGGGTTGCCCGACGCCGGACCCGAACTTTCCAGACGATCGGTGCGTCGAAGCGACGCCGACTGCCAGCATCGATGCGACGGACATCGGGCGAATCAGGCTGCCGGCCAAAGCGTCGAACTCGCTGTTGTGCCACTCGCTGACATCGCTCCCGTTCTGGGAATTCAGCAACCAGACGGCCAGCCCTGTCACCGCGTCATTTCAGTACGTCGCCGGCGTCACCATCGAGAACGAAGTGTTGAACGACCCGACCTTGATCGATCCCAATACGGGACTCCCGTTCAACGGCTCGCTCGAGGTTGCACTCGGACTGATCACCGATCGCCAGACGCTCCAGCCGGGTGATCGGGTGACGCGGCGCCACAGCAACACGCGCTCCTGCATCGGCGGCCTCGTCAGCAAGCTGGCGCTGACCGAGGGGTTCGGATTGACCGCCGCGCAGGCGGACGCCTTCTTCAAGAAGCCGATGACCCTACGCCTGAACATCTCGCTGAGGACGGCATTCGTTGACAATACGTTCGTGCTCTTCGGGCTGCGGCTGTTCGGCGATTGAGGGCGACGCGGTCGAGTCGGCGCGCGCCGCGCAGGCGGAGGAGATACGGCTCGTCCATGCGGACGCGGCCGCCTTCCTGGCTCACGAGCCCGCGAGAAGCTACAACACCGCGTTTCGAGCGATGACCTCCTGGTAGAACGACGCGCTGAGCTTCGGCGTACGCTTCACTGGATTTGAACCAGCGACCACTTGCATCCCAACCGGCGCCGGACGCCGCCAGCCTCTATCTCGGGCTCACATCAGACCCTCCGCATCGCTTCAACCGGGCTAAGGCGCCACCCTCTGATCACGGATAGAGGCTGCCGAGCGCCGCGAATGCGACGGAGCCGACCAGGATGACTCCGATCACCTGCCCGTCGAATGTGACCGGCAGACCCATCGCCCAGCTCACTACACTGAAGGATAGGAAATTCCTTCGCGTCCGTGCCGAGGGATAGGTGAATCAATTCGCCGCTGAAGCTGGGGCGGCTCGCTGGCGCGCTGCAATCCGAGGGTTGAACTGTCCTGGGTGATCCACATCGGTCTTATGTTAACTGGGCTCCTCCTTCGCACCCCTCAACAGGGCGAATCGGAGCGAGTCTACTGGCAAAATTAGCATCTATACAGGCCCGTCGCTATCGCGGTCTACACAAAGCCGACATTCGTGCCCAGCGCACTGCCGGCATAGTTGCCGATGTTGGGGACAACCGTCGCCAGATCGGAATTCGAGACGCCGAACCAGCTGGCGAGCGTCGCCGCATACTGATCGACCGACAGCGTCGGGATGAGCCGGCCCTGGCCGATGTCATCGGGGCCGCCGTTAGCCAGCGTCGGATTGATACCGTAA
>QHWF01000783.1 GCA_003222455.1 Acidobacteriota bacterium | reverse complement strand
CGGGCCGGACCTCGTCGTCTCGGCGCTGACGGTGCCAGCGCTCTCGGGCGCCGGCGTCCGCATCACCGTGTCCGACACCACGAAGAACCAGGGCGGCCCTGCCGGCGCCACGACGACGCGGTTCTATCTCTCCACGACCCCGACGCTCGGCCCCGGCGCGGTCCAGCTGGGCCGGCGGAACATCCCGTCGCTCGCCGCCGGCGCGAGCAGTTCCGGGAGCACCTCTGTCACGATTCCGTTGGGCACGGCGACCGGAAGCTACTTCATCGTCGCCAGAGCGGATGACGGCGGTGTCGTCGCGGAAGCGGTCGAGACCAACAACACCCTCTCTCGCCCGATCATGATCGGACCCGATCTGGTCATCTCAGCCCTGTCGGCCCCCGCGACCGCAGCAGCCGGGACGAAGATCTCGATCAATGACACCACCAGCAACCAAGGCGGGGGCGCGGCCCTGGCCTCGACGACGCGGTTCTATCTCTCTGCGACTCAGACGCTGGGCCCCGCGGCTGTCTCGTTGGGAGCGCGATCGGTGGCCATTGTAGGCGCGGGCGCGAGCCGCTCGGGGTCGACGCAGGTGACGATCCCGACGGGCACGGCGTCGGGGTCTTACTTCATCATCGCCGTTGCCGACGCCGACGGATTGGTGGCCGAGACGAACGAGACCAACAATGCATCGAGCAGGGCGCTCACCGTGCCCTGAGTCAGTTTGCTTCGACTAGACAGGCAGACGGGCGGAGGCGTCGACGGCGGAGAGCAAAAGGAGGGAAAGCAAGATAAAGCCTCAACTCACCTGCAGCGCAAGTCGTCGCCGCGACTGAGGGACGCGTGAGTCACGGCGGACGGAGATGAGTCACGATAGAAATCCAGGAGCTCAATCGTGCGTTCAGACAGGCGCCGCTGGTGTTCGGGCAGTAACATCACTACCTGCCTCTGTCAGGTCGCCCCACGACGTACAGACTCGTGAGTCAGGCCGCTGGTCGTCGGGTCTTAGCTCCGTGGCGCCCGCGCTTCGGCTCGAACCTTCCTGATCACCCAGGGCGCGATCGCGGCGGCGATAAGCGCAAAGAGAACGGTCACAGCGAGATCTTGACGAGCTAGCAATGAGAACAGGGCTAAGGCCGAAGGGAGAATAAGAATCAGACCGAAAACGAAGATTCGGAATCGCCGTTCAAAGACCCGCCACTGGGGATCATTCAATGTTCCCCGACTGTGTCGCACCCACCCCAAGTAATACGAATACACCGCGATAAGACCAGCAAGCAGGGCGACAGGAGCCAGAATTAGCATGGCCCCTTCGCTTGCCGCTGCAAAGTACCGAGTAAGAGCCCAATAGTAGCCTGCTAGCGTAGAAACAAGGACAATGATCAGTAGCGTCACCTCGAACGCGGTTTTTAAGATAGGGCATCCCCCCTGGTAATTGTTTCCTCGCCCATCATCGGCACAGCTTTCCGCTCGGCAACCCCGGGAACGCCTTCGGCGCAACGTTGTGAGGCCTAGGGATCTTCGTGCCGAACAACGCGTTAATCTGGCCGATGTTCACATCGGTCCCGAACACAACGAGATACTCGCCAGCAGCGACAACAAGAAGCGTCCCAGGCACACCAACTAGGCTCAACCCAAGCGTTTCAGGGGCTGCGGCGACCAGCGCTCCTGTGGCGACAGCACCACCGGCGGCCACGGCACTGCCAGCAAGAATGGACGCGTTCCCCACGACAAATGGAGCAAGCGTCTCATGGGCTGTCAGGTAATATTTCAGCCACTCCAGACCGGGCGGGAAGAGGTCTTCGCACTTCTTCTCCTTATCGAGCCCGAACGGATCGATGAAATTCACGGGGTTGTTGTCGACGTACGCGTAGAAGTTCACGTCGCCGCCTCGGATGCCGATCGGATCCTCGCTGACGAACCTGGCCAGTCCGGGATGGTAGTACCGCGCCCGGTAGTAGTACAGGCCGGCGAGGCCGTCATTCTCACGACTGGTAAAGGATGAAACTAGCTTTTGGAAAGTGCCAGATCAGCAGACACGCTGAGTCGCGGTGGCGCAAAAGGGGGTGTTCGTGGCGCCGCGCCGCAGGCGGCTAAAATCAGGAGTCACGAGCACCGCCAGAAACGTGCAGCTCCCCAGCGGCGTGCCCCAGATCGTCACACCGCCAGTTCACCTCACCGCCGTGTTCACCTCTGAAAGAAATCTCGGCGGAACCAATAGAGGACCAGCCAAAGGAACGCATAAGCAGGAACAATGACTCGATCAATGGTTCGCATATGTTCAAAGTCTGGGAAGAGCCAGTCAAGCGACGTCACAATCAGCAGGACCAACAACAAACCTAGAAGAAAAAGGCGTGACCACCTTCTTCCGAGAAACCTGAGAGGCCATCTCGTGAAGATCTTGTAAGTCCCCATGTTTCTACTTTTTTTCGCAAATCTTATCACATTCGAGTTCGCTAGCAGCAAAGCAGGCGGCGTTACATGCAATAAAAACAGGAGGAATCTCAATAAAAACATCGCAAGCGAGACTACAGAGTATGGCATAACTAAGTCGGCACTTGCCAAGGCATGCTGGATCAGCGCGCAATCCGGTTGGATCTCTCCTATTGACAGGACTGTCGCCAACGTAGGCATAGGCGTTGAGCAACTGCACAAGGTCTCTCGAGCGAGATCTGATAAGCAAAGGCAGGATCCAGACACTATCATGAGAAAGCCGGCAAGGACCTGAGGCCGCAGCAAAAGCGGAGTTCTGCAAAGGCGCGAGAAGAGGATCCGAGTTGCTCGGTGGCGGCGCCGTCAGCCGCCGCCGGCGGGGCGGCCGGGCGCGCCAGCGTCGCGGCCGGGTGGGTCGCGGTGTGCACGGCCTTGAGCAGTCG